>USOF01000088.1 GCA_900556285.1 uncultured Collinsella sp.
GTCCTCGCTCACGTGGTTGTGGCACAGGTTGCCGGCACGCGAATGGGAATCGTTCACAAACTGACCGTTGTGGTTGTACATGATGGTCTTGTAGCTGGCGATGCCAGGCAAGACGGACTTGCGGCTACCAGAGAAACCGGCAAAGAAGTGCGGCTCAATAAAGCCCTCGGCAAGCAGCAGATCACAATCGGCGGCAATCTTGTTGATGATGCACTCGCCACCAGAAGGCAGGGTGCCAATCTTTTTCATCATGCTGTCGTCAGTCGCGACGTGCATAACAATTTCCTCGTTGGCAACAATCTCCTCGCCATACTTGTTGACGAGTTCCTCGTGCGTCGACGGACGGTGCATACCCGTAGCAACCAAAATACGCACTCGAGCCTCGGGTGCAGCGGAATGGATGTGATGCAGCAGAATAGGCATCGTCACACGCGAGGGAACGGGACGCGTATGATCGGAGCTAATGATGACGATATCCTTCTTGCCAGCACAAAGCTCCTCGAGCGAAGGCGAGCCATAAGGGTTGGCAAGTGACTCCTCTACCAGCTCTTCCTGCGATTTTGTAGTCTTAAACTCGTTTTGATGACCTTCCATCACACCCGCGAAATTCTTATCCTCGAGCTCCAGATGCAACGTCTTGTGGTCAAACGGTAGTTCACATTCAAACAATGACGAGCGCCCTCTTCCTTTCAACTGACACACTAGATAAACCGTTGGAAGGATACGCCGCTCACCGAAAAACACCACCGTCCACCGACTCATTAACACAACGTTCATATTTGACCCACAACAAAACGGCCGCGACCCCAAACGGAACCGCAGCCGCCTGTAAAAGACACAATAGACAGGATGATTTACGCAGCGCCGAGGCAAACATCTAGCCCGAGACATACGCACGTAAGCCATTTTGCATAAATGCGTTAATTAATTGCATAAAATGGCGCATGGATTTCTAGCCGCAACAGGGTAGTGCCCTCCGGAGCGTGCATTTTTGCGAGTATTCAGCATCGCGGGATAAGATTTTGGTGTCAAAAGTCTTTCGAAAAGTAGATAGCCCTCATGGCTCGGCCCATCTGGATAGCATGCGGCGAGAAACCAGCCATATATGATCGTCGCCAAAGCCCAATCGTCGTGCAAAAGCATCAACAAAGGCAGCGAAAGCCGGCTATGGCCTTATGCATCAATCTTTGGCTGCTGAAAACTCCGTTTTTTGCACGTCGCCCCAAGCACCCCCCTCACCCAGCGGCTGATCCGCCGTAAACCGAGGACGAAAGGACCCGATGGGTTTCCCTCTGAATGCACTCCGCAGCACGAAGCCCCTTCCAAACGCGCGAAGCGCGCCATTAATTCCCCCAGCCAGTAATCCGCCGAAGACCGGACATCGCAGGGCCCGCCATCAGTTTACTTTTAGGCACACTCCGCAGGACGCAAGAAGCCCTCGCCGCACGAAGTGCGCAGCGAGGGCTTCTTGCATGTCCGAGGACGTGCCTAAAAGTAAACTGATGGCGGGCCCGGACGACTACAGGGCTATCGATTACCCCGTGTTCTGCAGTCCTGCCGAGACGCCGGTCACAGTCGAAAGAATCAGGCTCATGTACTCGACCTTCTTCTCCTCGGCCATCTCGTCCTGATTCATGCGCACCTCGCGAAGGGCGCGGACCTGGGCGATGGACAGGGCGTCGACATAGGGGTTACGCACGCGGACGGCGCAGCCGAGCACGCGGCGGCGCTGCAGCGGCCACTCGTCACCGACGATGGCAAGGACCCACTTACGCGTGAGCTGCATCTCGGTAAAGACCTTCTCGGACAGATCCTGGCGATCGCCCAGGTGCAGATACATCTTGGCGATGCGCTGATCGGTCTTGGCGATCGACATCTCAATATTGTCGATAAAGGTGCGGAAGAACGGCCACTCCTGGTAGGCAGCCTTGAGCTGGTCAAGATCGCCAAGCTGCTCGCAGGCGGTGCCCAGGCCGTACCAAGCGGCCAGGTTAATGCGCGCCTGGCTCCAGCTGAAGATCCACGGAATGGTACGCAGGTCGTCGAGTGACTTCGCACCCAGACCGCGCTTGGCCGGACGCGAGCCGATCGGCAGCAGACCGACCTCGGTCAGCGGCGTCACGGTCGAGAACCACGGTGTAAAGTCCTCGGTGTTCAGCAGGTCCAGATAGCGCTCGTGGCTTGCGGTGTTGAGCTTCTCGGCCATATCCCAGAACTTCTGCGTGGTCTCGGTGTTGGTCTTCTCGACACTCGGGGCCGACTGCAAAAGCGTTGCGGCAGCAACGGACTCAACATGGCGCTGAGCCAGCGTGCGGTTGCCGTAACGGGCAAAGATGACCTCGCCCTGCTCGGTGAGCTTAAAGAAGCAGTTGACCGAACCCTTGGGCTGCGCCAGCACGGCCTTGTTGGCCGGGCCGCCACCACGGCCCACGGCACCGCCGCGACCGTGCATGAGCACCAGGTCGATATCGTTCTTCTCGGCCCACTTGGCGATGCGCTCCTGCGCGGAGTGCAGCGCGAGCATGGCCGTGGTAGGACCGGCGTCCTTGGAGGAGTCGGAATAGCCCAGCATGACCTCCATGCGGCGGTTGGTCTGGGCAAGGCGCTTTTGCACCACGGGCAGCGTAAGCATCTGGTCGAGCACGTCGATGCAGCCCTCGAGGTCCTCGAGCTGCTCGAACAACGGGATCACGTCGAGCTCGGGGACATCCTCCTCATGTGCAAAGGACAGGTGGGCAAGCTCAAAGACGTCGGCCACATGCTGGGCGCTCTTGGTGAACGAGATGATGTAGCGGTGCGCCATCTTCTTGCCGTAGCGCTTTTGGATGGAACCGATGGCACGGAAGGTGTCGATGACCTCGCGCGTCATGGGCTGCAAATCGCCATGGATACCGTTCTCGTGGATATCCTTGAGGGCGCGGGCGTGCACCACGGAATGCTGACGGAACTCCATCTCGACCATATGGAAGCCGAAGGACTCGACCTGCCAGATGATGGTCTGGACCGGACCGTAGGCGGCACGGACGGCACCGCAGGCAGCAAGCGAACGCTGGACGACGCGCAGGTCCTCCAGGAACTCATCGGCGCTGTGGTACATGGTATCGGTGATACGACGTACGGTGGCGTTCAGACGGTCGGCCATGACGAGCATGACGGCGCGATGCGGCTCGTGCTCGGAAATCAGCTCGGCGCGGGCCGTGTACTGGGTGCTCATCTCGACCTGATGGTTCCACAGGTTGATGAGCTCGGCAGACGGCTTGCTGTAGGTGGCCTCGAGCGTGAGGTTGCGGCCAATGCGGCGGCACTTGTCCTCGAGCTTGAGCACCATGTGGGTGAAGTACTTGGCGGCGACCTCACGGCTCACCTTGGCGGTGACGTTGGGGTTACCGTCGCGGTCGGAACCGATCCAGCTGCCGGGATGGAAGAACGCCGGGCACAGCGGCGGCACGGTACCAGCCTTGTCGCCCAGCACCCAGTCGTCAAAGCGACGATAGATAACGGGAATGACGTCGAACAGCGTGTTATCGAAGATGTCGATGATGGTATCGGCTTCCTCGACCGGCGTGGGCTTCTTGAGCGCGATGGGGCTCGTACGCACCAGGGCGTCGATCTCCTGCAGCATATGGCGCTCGTTCTCCACCAGGTCGGAGCCGCCCAGACGCGGACGCTCCTCCAGCAGGTTGGAGATACGGCGAATCTTGCCCTCGACGGCCTTGCGACGGGCCTCGGTGGGATGCGCGGTAAAGACGGGATGGAACTCAAGCTTGCCGAGCAGCTCGTTGGCGCCCTCGACGCCCAGCTCATTCACCAGCTGGTGATAGGCGACGGTGAGCTCGTTGGCGGGATCGACCTCGGTATCGGTCGACGCACCGGCCTCGCGCTCGCGCAGCTGCGCCACGCGGTAGTTCTCCTCCGACAGGTTTGCCAGGTGGAAGAAGCTCGTAAAGGCGCGGACAATGACCTGCTGCTTATCGAGCGGCAGGCTGTCGATCAGATCGACGACCTCACGGAATGCCACGGCAGTGGACTCGTCGGCGGTAGGCACACCCTGCTCGTCGACGGCCTCGTCGGCAGCACGCGTACCGGGGTTGCCGGCATTGGCCACAATCTCGGCCAACAGGATCTTGTCGAACAGGTCCGCGATCTCAGAATCATACTCGCTAAGCACACGACGCTCCAGGCGCAGGAACAGCGCCAGATTGTCGCGCAGCTCCTCGGGGATCTCGATCTCGGCGAGACGCTCCCTGGACTCGGCATTCGAGCCGATTCGGTTAACGAGGCGGTTGACCACGGCAGCGACGCGCGCCGCGGCTTCGGGTACAGACTGGTTGCTTAGGTTCTCAGCCACGTTTCCTCCCATTCCTCCTTCTATGCACGTAACATGCGGTATTTATTATAGGCGCTTGAGAAATACTTTCGACACTGATTGCGCTTTACCACACAAAAGTATTTTCTGCATTGCAAGGGTTTTTGCTCTAAATGGTCGTATTTCTCGGTGGACGGCATACACAAACGGGGGCATTCCGCATAAATGCGAAACACCCCCGTAACAATCGCTCGCCGCGAGCGGGACATGTTCGCGGGTCCGCAGCTCAAAAAGATGCGCTACAGGCGCTCGCGAACCGCCTCGACGACGTTGGCCAGATCGGCAAGAACCTCTTCGTGGCTCTCCATGTCGCGCACCTTGACCTTGCCGGCGGCAAGCTCGTCGCCGCCCAGGACCAGAATGAGCTTGGCGCCTACCTTATCGGCCTGCTTAAACTGGGCCTTGAGCGAACGACCCTGATAGTCGGCCTCGGTCACGATACCTGCGGCGCGAAGCTCCTGCGTAATGGCAAAGACGTTCTGGCGCAGCTCCTTGCCGGCGTTGGCGACATAGACGCACGGGGCCTCATCGGCACCCAGATCGCTGCCAAAGGCCTGCAGGGCCAGCAGGGCGCGCTCAAAACCGACGGCAAAGCCGACGCCCGCCGTGGGCTTGCCACCCTCGAGCTCGACCAGGCCATCGTAGCGGCCGCCGCCGCCGATGGAGCCGACGCCGGCGCCAGGGGCCTCGACCTCAAAGACAGTACGGGTGTAGTAGTCCAGGCCGCGCACCAAGGTGGGATCCTCGACATACTCGATACCGGCGGCATCCAGATAGCGCTTGACCTGCTCGTAGTGCTCGCGGCACTCGTCGCACAGGTTGTCGCCCATCAGCGGGGCGTCGGCCATGATCTCACGGCAGTGGTCGTTCTTGCAGTCGAAGGCGCGCAGCGGGTTGAGCTCGGCGCGCTCGCGGCACTCATCGCACATCTCGTCTGCGTGATCGAGGATGAACTGCTTAACCTGTTCGCGGTAAGCCGGACGGCACTGGGCGTCACCCATTGAGTTGATGAGCAGACGAAGCTTGGAAAGATCGAAGCCCAGGCGCTTGTAGAACTCCATGAGCATGATGATGCCCTCGGCGTCTGCCGCCGGATCGGGAGCGCCGAGCCACTCGATGCCCACCTGGTGGAACTGGCGCAGGCGGCCCTTCTGGGGACGCTCGCCGCGGAACATGGCCTCAGCGTAGTACGCCTTAAACGGCGTGGAGCCCTGGGGCACCAGATTGTTCTCGACGACGGCGCGCACCACGCCGGCCGTGCCCTCAGGGCGAAGTGCCAGGCGCTGCTTGGGCTTGAGTTTGGTGTCGGTGCCCTCGGTAAAGACGCGTTCCAGGTTGGCACCGCTGAACACGCGGAACATTTCCTTGCGCACGACGTCGGTCGACTGGCCGATACCGTGGACAAACACGTCCACCTGCTCGATCGCGGGCGTCTCGATAGGCTTAAAGCCAAACGGCTCGAACACGCCGGCCGCAATCTGTTGCATCTTTTGCCAGGCGCGCATCTCGGCGCCGATAAGGTCGCGGGTTCCCTCCGCCTTCTGTGCCTGCATGGGCAAACACCTTTCTTTTGTATCGCGTCATAGGTAACGGTCATTATACGGCACAAACACATACAGCGGCGGCGCGTCTGACCGAACGAGGGTATGGGGACTCGTT
>USOF01000089.1 GCA_900556285.1 uncultured Collinsella sp.
GTGCTCTCCGTGCGAGCAGGACTGTAGAGCAGGAAACCTTATATTCCGCCGCCGGGCGGGCGAAACATTTAGAAGATGGACCTAGCACTCCGCTTTCATGGCGTTGTAGCCGATCAGCACGGTCCATACATACGCGCAGGTCTTGGGAATCATGAGCATTCCGATGGCCGGAATAACCTCGGCCCACAGGACCACGGGGATGTAGAAGCCAAAGCTCAGCACAATGGTGAGCCACATCCAGCGGAAGGCCTCGTCGCCATCTTCCTTCGCACTGCGGTAGAACAGCACGATGACCATCAGGCCCATAATGGCAAACGGAATGTTGCGCAGGATGCCCCACGTAGGCGGGGTCTGGTTGGTGAGCCACTGGTTCTGCGGCAGCATGCACAGCGCGACACGTATGGCGGCAAGGGCAAAGATCGCCGCGGTCGTCGCGACGTGATTCTTGACCTGATAGCGCTCGCGCCACACGAAGTACAGCAACACGTAGAAGACGGTCATAGTAATCGAGGTAATCCACTTGCCCAGGCCCAGCTGCACAGCATAAGCGTCAAAGCCGGTCGTGCAAAGTGCCAGTGCGCGAGGCACCAGGTGAAATGAATCGCCGGCACCCAATACGACCGCCATCCAGCCAAACAGCTGGAACTGACGGTTGCCCTTGCTGCCGCGAATCATACGGACACCGATAGTGATGACCGTCACCAAGTACACGATGTCAAAAAGCGTTTCGAAAATAGCACGCATATATATGTCTCCTTATAAGAATGATTGCAAAAGAACGGTTTGGCTTCTTGGCGCCACGCACCACCTCCTTAACGTGAACGCTGTTCACTTTCTAACCGTAAAAATCCCCGCATTGCGCGGGGACCGTTAGTAGAGGGTTCGACACGTGATCTCGAGCACGGCACTCGGATCAAAATCTTGCCGAATCACGGCGGAGAGCATGAGCGAGAACAGGACCTCGGCAAATTGCTCGGCAGTAAACTGATCGGTAAAGGCGTCCGGGCGCACCCGAGGATCACGCTTGAGCACCACGCAAAGCTGGTCGAGGATATGATGCCAGGCATGATGCATGCGGCGCTTGCCATCCGCAGCGCCTTGTTGCATGAATCCCATCGAATGGTGCGTAAAGAAGCCAGGGTACGTTTGGCAACCGTTCTCCATCTGGCGATACATCCAGCGGATGCAGGAGAGCGTGTCTTCCAAGACGGTCTCGTCATCGGGGTGATGGAAAATGTCACCCCAAACGGTTGCCACGGTTGCGCCCACGAGTGTCAAGAAAAAAGCCTCGAGGATTTCGAGGCTTTCACATTTGTATTGTTTTGCACGAAGGATCGCGGACGGCGAAGCTACTCTCCCAGTACGGCCTTCTTGGCGGCTGCGGCCATGTTATCCAGATCTTCCTTGGTGGGATGGTCCTTCGCAGCAATCCAGTTGTCGAGCAGCATCTTAAATCGGACGTTTTCGGGATCTTGCTCGAGCATGGCCTCGTAGCGCTGCTTGACCGCGGGACCCATCTTGCCCTGGCACATCGCCCAGCCCGCAAGCTCGGCATCCCCAGCCAAATTGGAAGTCACGCGATCAATAATCTGCTGGTAATAGCTCTGGTCGGCCCCAAAACCGCAGGTGCCAAACAGGAAGACGCGCTTGCCGTGCAAGGCGGAGAGCAACGCCGCGACCGAAGGCGTGCACGCGCCCTTGTCGCACCAAAAACCGACGAGCACCGTGTCGGCCGCGCAGGCGCCCTGCGCCTCGAGCGCAACCTGATCTGCATCCGCATCGTCGCTCAACGCCGCGGCATGGACAAACTCAACACCCGCAGCCTGCAGAGCGCGCTTGATCGCGCCCGAAACCATCCTGGTATTACCGCTCTTGCTGTTAACCACCAAAGAGCACGTCATAGTCACGTTGCCTCGTATCCCCCAAAACTAAAGCCACTAATGCAATTTATTAGATGAATATCTTAGTACTAACGTGACAGATGTAAACCACCGTCTGTCGATTGATTAATTTGCCCCACGGGCTTGCTCACTGGGCAAACTGGCTGCGATAGAGTTCGGCGTAGAAGCCGCCTGCCGCTAGCAGCTCGTCGTGCGTGCCGCGCTCGATAATCTGGCCGTCGCGCATCACCAGAATGCAGTCGGCGTTGCGGATCGTCGACAGGCGGTGCGCCACCACAAAGCTTGTGCGGCCGGCCATAAGCTCGTCGAACGCCGCCTGCACCTGCAGCTCGGTGCGGGTATCGATGCTCGAGGTCGCCTCGTCCAGCAGCAGAATCGCCGGGTCGGTGAGCATGACGCGCGCGATGCACAGCAGCTGTTTTTGACCCTGGCTAAACGTGCCGCCGTCCTCGCCGATTACCGTATCGTAGCCGCCTGGCAGCTGCACGATAAACTTGTGCGCGTGCGCGCGCTTGGCAGCTTCGATAACCTGCTCGCGCGTGGCGTCGGGACAGCCGTAGGCGATGTTTTCCGCCACCGTGCCCTCGAACAGCCAAGTGTCCTGCAACACCATGCCAAAGGCGCGGCGCAAGCTTGCGCGCGTGTAATCACGCGAGGAACGGCCATCGACCGCAATGCGACCGGCATCGATATCGTAAAAACGCAGCAGCAAATTGATGAGCGTTGTCTTGCCACAGCCCGTAGGACCGACCAGGGCAAAGCGCATGCCGGGCTTAGCCTCGATGCAGATGTCCTGAAGCAGCTTGCGGTCGGGCACGTAGCTAAAGTCCACATGCTCAAGGGCGACCTCGCCCTGCGGTGCGGCAAGTTCCACGGCATCTGGCGCGTCGGGCTCCTGCTCGCGCGCATCGAGCAGCGCAAACATGCGGCGCGCCGAGGCATACGCGGTCTGGATCTGCGTAATGACGTTGGTGACCTCGTTGAACGGCTTGGTGTACTGGTTGGCATAGGACAGGAAGATCTGCACGCCGCCCACCGTAAGCGCCGCGGGCACGCCCGTGATCACGCCCACGCAGCCGATCACAGCGACCACGGCATAGATGATGTTATTGATAAAGCGCGTACCGGGGTTGGAGAGCGAACCCATAAACTGCGCGCGCTCGCCCGCGGTGTAGAGCTCGGCATTGAGGGCATCGAAGCGCTGCTGGGCGTTAGGGCCATAGGCAAAGGCGTCGACAAGCTTTTGCTCGCCTACGTACTCCTCGATATGACCACCGAGCTGCCCTTGAATACGCTGCTGTGCCGTAAAGCTTTTGTTGGAGAGCTTGGCAATAGCGCCGGCTGCAAAAATGGAAAGCGGCGTGACGAGCACCACCACGAGCGTCATGGTCAGGTTAATGGAGAGCATAAACGCGAGCGTGCCCACAATGGTGATGACGCCGGTGAAGAGCTGCGTGAAGCCCTGCAGCAGACCGTCGCCCACCTGGTCGACGTCGTTGACCACACGGCTCATAAGGTCGCCGTGAGCATGGCTGTCGATAAAGCTGAGCGGCATGCGGCTGAGCTTGTCGCTCGCCTCCACGCGCATGTCACGCACCGTTTCGTAGGACAGGCGGTTGACGCAGTAGCCCTGCAGCCACTGGAAGGCCGCAGCTCCCACCACGACGAGCGCGAGTTTGGTAACGAGCGGCAGCAGCGCATCGAAGTCCACCTGGCCCGCGGCAACGATCAGGTCGATGCCCTCGCCAATGAGGATGGGTGTGTAGAGCTGCAGGACCACCGAGACGGCGGCACTCACAAACGACGCCGTAAACGAGATACGATGCGGACGGACGTAGCCCATCAGGCGGCGGGTCACCGCACCCACGGGATAGCGCTCGGGATCGCCGGGCTGGCGCGGACCGTCGCCCAGGTCGTTGAGGTTATCGTTACCGGACACGTTGGCCGTCATCGTGGCGACCGAACCGGAAGAAGTGTACGGATTCATTTAGCAGCCCTCCTTTGCGCAAGTGGATGCCGGGGCAGCCGGGACAGACGCGGGCGTCGCGCTCCCCTGCTGACCCTCGAGCTCCTCGCGGCGCAGCTGCGACTGGCAGATCTCGCGGTAGAGCTGGCAGGTCGCGTACAGCTCGTCATGCGTGCCCAGGCCCGCAACCGAGCCGTGATCGAGTACGCAGATCATGTCGGCGTCGCGCACGGTCGAGACGCGCTGGCTTACGATCACCGTCGTGAGCGGCAGCCCGCCCTCGGCGGCACCGCGCACGCTGCGCTCGCGAATAGCGTGACGAAGCGCCGCATCAGTCTTAAAGTCGAGCGCCGAGGCGGAGTCGTCCATGATCAATATCTGAGGCGAACCCACCAAGGCGCGCGCGATGGTCAGGCGCTGGCGCTGACCGCCGCTGAAGTTCTTGCCACCCGCCTCGACCGGGGCGTCGAGACCCTGCGGCTTGTTGCGCACGAACTCGCTGGCCTGCGCCATATCGAGCGCCGCCCAGAGCTCATCGTCGGTCGCCGACTCGTCACGCCAGGTCAGGTTGCTGCGGATGGTGCCGCTCGCCAGCGACGCGCGCTGCGGAACGGTCGCGACCACGTGGCGCAGTTGGTCGAGCGGCCAAGCGCGCACGTCGGAGCCCATCACGCTCACACTGCCGGTACCCGCATCGTACAGGCGCGGGATGAGCGAGACGAGCGTGGACTTACCACTGCCCGTACCGCCAATAATGCCGAGCGTCTTGCCCAGTGGGAGTTCCAGCGTCACATCGTTGACAGCATTGGCCGCGCCGGCGCCAAACGAGAAGCTCGCATGGCTCAAGCTCAGCGCAGGAACGGGAGCGACATTGCCCGGCTTGGGCAGCGCGACCGGCTGGTTGCCCTCGTCGGTGATGCTCGGCACGCAATTGAGCACCTCGTTGAGACGCGACGCACTGGCGCTCGCCTTGGTAAAGACCACGACCAGGTTGGCGACATACACGATGGAGGTCAGGGTCTGCGTCATGTAGTTGACGAACGCCATGACCTGGCCCTGCGTGAGCTCGCCCACGTTGACCTGAATGCCGCCCACCCACAGGATGGCGCACACGCCCAGGTTCATCACCAGAAACGTTACGGGGTTAAGGATCGACGAGAGCTTGCCCACCGCAATTGCGACACACGCCTGGCCATCGGCCGCCTGGGCAAAACGCTCACACTCGTGACCCTCGCGCACAAACGCCCGGACCACGCGGGCGCCCGAAAGACCCTCGCGGCAAATAAGCGCGATGCGATCGAGCTTTGCCTGCAGCTGCTTGTAGTACGGGATGCAGCGCGCCATGACAAACCAAAACACCAGGCCGATAGCGGGCGTGCAAATCAAAAAGATCATGCCGAGCTTAAGGTCGATGGCAAGGGCCGCGACCATGGAGCCCACCGCCAGGAAAGGCCAGCGGATGAGCATACGCACGCCCAGCGCCACGGCGAGCTGCACCTGGTTGACGTCGTTGGTAATGCGCGTGATGAGCGACGGCGTGCCAAAGCGATCGAGCTCAGCATAGCTCAGCTTGTTGATGTGCTGGTAGAGCGCACCGCGAATGTCGGTGCCCATGCCCTGCGAGGTCAGCGCCGCCATCTTTTGGCAGACGAGCGTAAACGAGATGCCGATCACGGCCATGGCGGCAAGCAATATACCGTAGTGGACGACAGCGTTCACATCGTGCACGCCGATGCCCCTATCAATCATCTGGGCAATCACCAGCGGCGTAAGCAGGTCAAAGATTACTTCGATCAACTTGCACGCAGGACCAATCACCATATACCGGCGAAACTTACCACCAAAACGCCTGAGCAGCTCAATCATGTATAGGCGCTCCCTATCATCATCTCTCTTCAATCTGATTCATGATAGTACGGAGAGCCCTGAAGATACGTAAGCAACTCGTTACAGAAGAATCTTGGATGGTGGTAAAAACCGTCACTGTTTTGACGCAGTCAGCGAGCGACATAACGCCAGGGATTCAATTATCAGATAAATGTGACCCTTCAGGCGGTTTTGGTCGGCTACCCGCGAGTGCCGGCAGGGCGCTTGGTAGTCGAGCGATCCCGCAGGCGAAGCCGAGGACCAGCGAGACACCAAGC
>USOF01000090.1 GCA_900556285.1 uncultured Collinsella sp.
GAATTATTTTGAGGGAACATCCCGACCGTCCCGGACAGGTATATGAGGAGGATGTCTACAGGTACTCGATTTGAGCGCCTTCCGTGTCGCACGTCAGAATATGCGTGTCACACTTGGGGAACTGCTCACGCAGCTTGACCTGCAGGAACTTTGCCACGATGGTGTCGTCAGTCACGGCCATGAGGGTCGAGCCGGAGCCACTGATCCAGATGGTCTTGGCGCCTCCGTTAAGGCAGGTGTCGCGCACGGCGTTGTAGTCGGGGATGAGGCGGCGGCGATAGGGCTCCTGGATGCGGTCGTCGTTGGCGGCGGCAATCAGGTCCAGATCGCCGGTCTCCAGGCCGCGCGTCATACCGGCGATGCGGCCCATTTGCCATACGGCGGTGGAGAGTGGAATCTCCTGCGGCACAACCTTGCGCGCCTCGCTCGTATGTACCTCGTAGGGCGGAATCACGGTAATAAAACGCAAGCGATCGCTTACCTCGTAGCGCAGGCACTGGGGAAGCGAATCGGTCGGCGTAAAGGAGCAGACGGCGCCGCCCAGGATAGCGGGGGCGACGTTATCGGGATGCCCTTCGACCTCGGTGGCAATGCGGACGAGCTCGGCGCGGTCGACGGTGTGGCCTGTCAGTGCGGCGGCGGCCATAATGCCGGCGACGACGCAGGTGGAGCTGGAGCCCAGGCCGCGGGCGACGGGCACGTCGGTCTGGATGTCGATGGCAACGGGAAAAGCCGGCTCGTCCCATGCAGCCAGTGCATCGACAAAGCTCACGTAGACCAGGTTGTTCTCGTTTTGGAATTCCTCGGGGCAGCCCGTGATGGTGAGTTTGTCGGCGCGCTCGAAGGTGAAGTGCGAGTAGAGGCTGACGGCCATGCCGAGGGTATCGTAGCCGATGCCTAGGTTGGCGCTGGTTGCTGGGACGGTGATTTTGATCATGTGGGTCCTCCTGGGCGGGTCTGGCCGTTTAGTTCGCTGCTCGGGCAGTCCTGGCTCGCTCGGAAAGCACATTAAGTGCTTTCCGGCTCGTGCGGAACTCGCGACGAACTAAACGGCCAGACCCGCTCGCATGCTCGTCATCATTCCGAAAGCTAAATAAATAGAAGGTGCGCCGGCTTTCGCCGGCGCTTAATAAGGGATCTAGTTGGTGCTCATTCGTTTTGCTGCGGACTCGACGTAGCTTGCCATCTCATCGACGTCGCAGACGTCTTCGAAACGGACGGGCTTGGATTCGAGTTCGGCGAGCTGGGTCGGGGCGACCGTGTTGGTGGCCTGCTCGAGCACACGCATAGCCTCAAAATCATCCTCGGGAACGTCGAGGCCCAGGGCGTCGCAGCAGGCACGCGGGAACTTGTAGGGGCTGGCGGTCGAAAGCAGCACGCGGGCCTTGGCGCCCTCGGCGGGGGCGACCTTTTCAAAGACGTGATAGCCGCAAGCGGTGTGCGGGTCGATCACGTAGCCGTTCGCATCCCAGCAACTCTTGATGGCAGCGCGGACCTCGTCCTCGCTGGCCCAACCGCAGCCAAAGACGCTCTGAATCTTTGCCAGCAGGTCGGCGGGAACCTCGTAGCGACCCGTCTGGGCAAGCTGCTCCATAAGGCCGGCAACGAGCTCGCAGTCGCCGTCGGACAGGAAGTACAGCATGCGCTCCAGGTTGGAGCTAATAAGGATGTCCATCGACGGCGAGATGGTCGTGAAGAACGGGCGGTTACGGTCGTAAACGCCGGTGGTCAGGAAGTCGGCAAGCACGTTGTTCTTGTCGCTCGCCACGACGAGCTTGGCGACGGGCAGACCCATACGCTTGGCATAGTAGCCGGCCAGGATATCGCCAAAATTGCCGGTCGGTACGCAGAACTCCACGGCGTCGCCGGCCTCGATGGCGCCGGCGCGCAGCAGCTGCGCATAGGCGGCAAAGTAGTAGACGACCTGCGGTACCAGGCGGCCGACGTTGATGGAGTTGGCGCTCGAAAGCACCGTGCCGGCGGCCTCCAGGCGCTCGGCAAGCTCCTTATCGGCAAAGATGCGCTTGACGGCGCTCTGGGCGTCGTCAAAGTTGCCGCGGATGCCGCAGACGGCGACGTTGTCGCCCTCCTGCGTGGACATCTGCAGGTTCTGGACGCGGCTGACCTTGCCCTCGGGATAAAAGACGGTGATGCCCGTGCCCGGAGCGTCGGCAAAACCGGCGAGTGCGGCCTTGCCCGTGTCGCCCGACGTGGCGGTGACGATCATGATGCGCTCGGCGCCGCCGTCCTTGGCGGAAGTGCGGGCCATCAGACGGGGGAGCATCTGCAGGGCGACGTCCTTGAAGGCGCTTGTGGGGCCGCCAAAGAGCTCCATCACATAGGTCTGGGGGGCGTCAGCGCCCGGCGCAGCGTCGAGTTTGACGAGCGGCGTAACCTCTTCACTCGTGAACGTGCCGCGGTATGCCTCGTCGACACACGCCGAAATTTCTTCGGCCGTGTAATCATTCAGTAACATTCCCAACACATCTTGAGCGATTTCAAAGTACGATTTATCTGCAAGCGAGCTGATATCGACCTGCTGGGTGCCGAGCTCGTCCGAGACAAACAAACCCCCGTCGGGAGCGATGCCGGTGCGGATTGCCACCTTACTTGAGCACGATAAAGTGCGTCCTCGTGTACTATGATAAGTTCCCATATAACACTGCTCCTCGGATGCCTTGGACCCAATCGGTGAAACCATGGTATCAGAGCGCGCAAAACAGGTTTGCAGAGGCTTTTAGAAAGGTAACCTCAAGCCCATGATTAAGATTGCCAAGTTTGGCGGCTCGTCGGTCGCCGACGCCGAACACTTCAAGAAGATCAAGGCCATCGTCGATGCCGACCCTGCCCGCCGTTTTGTGGTGGTTTCCGCCTGCGGCCGCCGCTTTAAGGGCGACACCAAGGTGACCGACCTGCTCTACCTGGTTAACGCGCACGTTAAGTATCACGTGTCGTGTGAGGAGCTGCTCGAGGACATTGGCCAGCGCTATTTTGATATCGCTGACGAGCTGGAGCTCACCTATCCCATCCGCGAGGAGTTCGCGGCCTTTGCCGAGCGCGCCCGCTCGGGCGGCTACTCTACCGAGGAGCTCGTGAGCCGTGGCGAGTACTTCACCGCTCGCCTGATGGCGGAGTACCTGGGCCTGCCGTTCCTGGACGCCGCGACGGTTGTGGCGTTCCATCATGACGGTACGCTCAGCATGAATCGCACCTCCGAGCTGGTGCAGGAGTACGGTCAGCAGGGCGGCTTTGTTATGCCCGGTTTCTACGGCGCGACGCGTGAGGGCCAGATCAAGCTGCTCGACCGTGGTGGCGGCGATATTTCCGGCTCGATCCTGGCCAAGTGCCTGGGTGCCGACCTGTACGAGAACTGGACCGACGTCTCGGGCTTCTATTCTGCCGATCCTCGCATTGTGCCCGAGGCTCAGCCCATTGCGCGCGTTACCTACGAGGAGCTGCGCGAACTTTCGTACATGGGTGCAAGCGTCCTGCACGAGGAAGCCGTGTTCCCCGTGCGTGAGGCGGGTATTCCGCTGGTCATCAAGAACACCAATGCGCCGCAGGACCCCGGCACCATCATTAGCGAGACGGCTGACGAGGGCGAGGCAGAGCCCATCATTACCGGCGTGACCGGCAAGCGCGGCTTTGTCGCCATCAACGTCGCCCGCGACCGCACCAAGCCTCGCGTCGGCTTTATGCGCCGCGCACTTTCGGTCTTCGAGCGCTATGACGTTTCCGTCGAGCACATGCCCACCGGTGTCGACCGCTTTGGCGCCGTGGTGCAGGAGAAGGATGTGCACGATTCGCTGTACTCGCTTGTGGGCGACATTCAACAGGAGGTAGAGCCGCTCGAGATCGAGGTTGTCGAGGGCCTGGCGCTCATCGCTACCGTCGGCCGTAACCTGCGCGGCCGCGCAGGTATCTCGGGCCATCTGTTTGGTATGCTTGGCCAGGCCGGCGTGAGTGTGCGCATGATTTCACAGAGCTGTGACGAGATCAACATCATCATTGGCGTGGAGGAGAAGGACTTCGATCTGGCGATTCGGACCATTTACCGTGCCTTCTCCGATGAGAACGGCATTGTGAAGGTCTCCGACCTGGAGGCTTCCGCGCCGGTCGATCCTGCTCTGGCTGCGCTCCACAAGTAGCTGCTATCTCGCTAGATTTTTGGGACTCGCCTCAAAAATCTACGGCGGGGCGTTTCGTTTCGGTTTCGTTTCGACGGGGCGGGTTTCGTGCCCGCCCCGTTCTTGTATACACTGGCAACAATAATCGGCCTGCTTGGCGTGCGGGCGATAGCCACAACCTTTAAAGGGGGAAGCATGAAACAGTACACGGTTGCTATTTTGGGCGCGACGGGAGCCGTGGGCACCCAGATGCTCGAGTGCCTCAACGAGCAGGAGTTTCCGGTCGGTAAGCTCAAACTGCTGGCAAGTGCACGCTCCGCGGGCAAGACCGTTGAGTTCCGCGGCGAGCAGATTGTGATCGAAGAGGCTTGCCCCGAGGCCTTTGAGGGCTGCGATATTGTGCTTGGCGCCGCCGGCGACGACATCGCCAAGGAGCTGCTGCCCGAGGCCGTCAAGCGCGGTGCCGTCGTGGTCGATAACAGCCATGCCTTCCGCATGGACCCCGAGGTGCCGCTGGTCGTGCCCGAGATCAATGCCGACGATATCAAGTGGCATCACGGCCTTATCGCCAACCCCAACTGCGCGACCATCATCGGCCTGGTTCCCACGTGGCCGCTGCATCAGCTCGCCGGTGTGAAGCGCATGATCGTCTCGACGTATCAGGCGGCTTCGGGTGCCGGCGCTCCCGGTATGGCCGAGCTCGAGGCTCAGCTGGCCGCCCTGGGCCGCGGCGAGGAGATTCCCGAGCCGCGCGCGTTTGCCGCCCAGCTGGCGAGCAACCTGATTCCGCAGATTGGCGGCGAAAAGTTCGAGGGCTTTACCTCTGAGGAGATGAAGCTGCAAAACGAGGGCCGCAAGATCATGCACCTGCCCGAGTTGCGCGTGAACTGCACCTGCGTGCGCGTGCCCGTGCTGCGTTCGCACTCCGAGAGCATTACGCTCGAGTTTGAGCGCGATATTACGGTCGAGGAGGCTCGTGCTGCGCTGGCTGCCGCTCCCGGCGTCAAGCTGGTTGACGATATGGCTGCCGAGGATGCACACGACCGTTTCCCCATGCCGATGGATACGTCCGACCAGGACCTGATTTGGGTCGGTCGCGTGCGCCGCGACATCTCGAACCCCGAGGCCGCGCGCGGTATCACCTTCTGGTGCTGCGGCGACCAAATCCGTAAGGGCGCGGCAACCAACGCCGTCCAGATCGCTAAGCTGCTCTGCGAGTAGTGTGACCTGTCCGGCGGTGGCCGGGCTTGGTTTTCAGAACGTCCTCGACCATGTGTGGCGCCTTGTCCTGCTCCTTCGGAGCCGCGGATAAGGGGGTTTCCTGGTCTGCGGAATGTTCTGAAAACTAAGTCCAGCACGGGCCCTGTGTTACCACTGCAGAGGGGTGCGATTCCTTGATCGCTCACTTAATCTAATGGGAAAGATAGCGAGGCCGGAGCTTTAGCTCCGGCCTCCTTATATAAGGGCTAGGCAAAGCCGAGCCACTAAATTTATATCAGCTCCCAGAACATGTTTGAGAACTGTGCCTGAAGTATGTATTTGCAGGCCCCGAATCGGTGTTGCCTCCCGGCGCATTCCGCAGGGGGAGCGATATTTTGCAGCACGAAGTGCGAAGCAAAATATCGCTCATGCCCGAGGACGCGCCGGGAGGCAACACAGATTCGGGGCCGAACATATAGATCTACCAGCGCATTTACAAATTCGTAAACTTTTTTGAAAAAAGTGCTTGCACAGTTCTCGAATCATAGGTTATTATTTTCCTCGTTGAACGCGCGGGTCCAACAAAACGAACCGTGAATCAACAACATAGCATGTCGGAGTGGCGGAATTGGCAGACGCGCTA
>USOF01000091.1 GCA_900556285.1 uncultured Collinsella sp.
CGGCAGGACTGGACATTTTGGCTCCCGCCGCGCCGGCGCAAGACATTGCGGACGAGTCTGACGACGATTACGTTGAACAGCCGAGGCGCGTGTCTTACGAGAGCGATACTGATTTCTCGGCCGAGATTCCCGCTGCAACGCCCCATGCCGATATTGCATCCGCGTTCTCTTCGATTGGCGCCAGCGCTTCCAACTTCTTTAAGGGCGCGCTTGCAAAGGGCAAGAAATTTGTCGACGATTTCGAGGAGAAGCGCGCTACCGCACGCGAGGCTGCCGAGCAGGAGGCTATCGCTCAGCAGCAGGCAGCCGAGGCGGCACGTGAGCTCGCGGCGCAAGAGTTCGAGCAGAACGAGGCTGTGCAGTCCGTGCCCGTCGACGCCGCCGAAGCTACAACGTCTTTCGAGGCCCAGCAGCACGTCGATAGCACCATGTCGTTTGATGCCGCGCAGTTCGATTCCACGATAACGTTTGAAAAGCAAGGCACCGCGATTGCCGAGCCCCTTCCTGCTTCCGATGAGCAGGACGACGTGGCAGACGATGACGAGCCCATTGATACTGCCGAAATTCAGGATGCTGCTGAGGACGAGCCCGTCGAGGCCAGCTCTGACGAAGAGCAGTACGCGGCAGCCGAGCAAGATGATTCGACCGAGGTCGAGCAGGAGGAAGTGTCTGCGGTTTCCGAGACTCCCGAGACGGATGAGTCGAGGCCTTACTCCACGCAGATTTTCACCATGCCGACCCCGAGTGGTTCCGGTGCCACGGTTGCCAATGTCGCTCCCACCCAGGACGAAACGGTCGATTCCCTTATGGCCCAGATTTCCTCCCAGGCATCGCCGCGTCCGCAGATGAATGTTCCCGATCCGGCGTCGGCACCGTCGCCTGCACCTTCCTCGTCTCCGCTGGCTTCGGTCCCCGATCCGTCGCTGCCGTCTATGAAGCAGGCAAACGTTGCGTCTCGCACGTCGCTGTTCGACCTTCCCGATCCCTCTGCCCAGGTCAACGACCCCTTTGCTACCGCCCAAGGTCCCGAACCCACATCGGCACCCGTTGCGCCTCCTATGCCCGTTGCGTCGGGCGCGCAGCCGATCGAGACCATTTCAGCTCCCGCCCCGGCGGCACCCAAGTCTCGTAAGCGCGGCCTGGGCGGTCTGTTCGGTCGTAAAAAGAAAAACGAGCAGGACAGCATGAGTGACTGGCTGGGCGTCGAAGACGATTACGATGCCAAGAAGTCCGGTCGCGGCATCGGTTCGTGGGATAATTTCGAGGACGATAACGATGGCTGGAAGGGCGGCGCTACGTCTTCCGACGGCGCATCTTCCGAAGATATGCTCTCGGCTGTCGCCTCTATGGGCGATGATGAGCTGCTCGGTCACGATATCTGGTTTGTGGCAACGGGCGCCTCGGATTGTGATGGCGCCGGCATGAAGGCCTTCTTGGCTTCGCATCGCGATAAGCTCCGCGGCGTATTCTTTATCAATCTTGAATCCGTCGGCGCCGGTAGGCTTTCGGTGGTGACGGTTGAGGGCGAACAGCAGCTGCTCAAGGGCGATCGCCGCATCATGAATCTGGTCAGCAAGGTGTGCAAGTCGTTCCATGTCGATTGTGGCGCGCTCGAGATGCCCTATGCCAAGACCGATGCCTATGCCGCGCTCGAGGCGAGCCGCCGAGCCCTCACCATCGCCGGCGTGGACGGCACGCGTCTGGCTTGCGCTCGTACCGAGGACGACCTGCCCCACAATGTCAACCCGACGAACATTGCTACGGTATCCGAGGTCGTGACCGAGGTTATCCGCCGTTCGTAGACGGAGCTCTAAGGAGTCAACGTGTTTTCGTATATTAAGCGCCATTGGCCTGTCTACGTGATTTTGACCTTGATTGCCATTGCGTTAGGATTTGGGGCTGCCTACATCGTGGGTGCAAAGGGCTCGACCCCCGCCTCCGCAATCAGCGAAGAGGTGGAGCAAGAACAGAGTACGGGTGCCGATGGGATTCCTGAGTCCGAGCAGGCAATCGTTGATGGTGGATCTTCGTCTGCAGAGTAGATACGGCGATTTACATGATTGAAAGCGGGTGAGCCAGGGGACTGGCTCGCCCGCTTTTTCATCGCGCTAGCGCTTCTTTGGGATCGACCTAAGGCGAGCGAACCATAGGGCTGCGGCACCCGAGGTCAGGAGCGCGGTGATGCAAGCGGCGATGGGAACTGATCCTGTTGCCGGTAGGTCCTGCGGTAGGGTACAGCGTTGAATAACGCTGTCCTCGTCATGTGACTCAAGTTTATCGCCGCCACCATTGCGGCAAAGATCGACGCGCGCGCTGTTGGTGAGTGCGGTTTGGGGCGTATAAGCCGACGTCGTCTGCATGTGCACGATTGCGCCCCGAGCGTCTGTGCCAAGGATTGCTTTGGCATCGTCAAGGTCGTCGTGCTCATCTTTAAGATCATCGCGGGTCCAAGAATCCGCATCGCTTCGAGTCGTAAAGTCGGCGGCTACCGCACCGTATTCAATTCGAATGCCCGTTACGACGGTATTGGATGCAAGGTCGAGTTCTTTCACCTCGAGTGTGGTGGATTCCGTGGTCGAGATATCCGCCTCCCAGAGGTGCCAACCGTCGTAATCGACGAGGCGACAGTCCTCACCCAGGCTCTCTTTTACTTCGTCGGACTCAAGCCAAGGATTTTCGCGCCCATCGTCAAGTGTCGCGTTTGCCGGCTCATCGACGTCTGTCGAGTCCAACGGCGTCGTGCGATACCACACGTTGCACAGACCATTGAGGTCGCCGATGGCGACGGGGGTTTCGATTGAGACGAATCTCGCCGTATCGTCCTCGGCACACTCAAGATCATCGGTAATTGTGAACTCATCAACCCAGGTAGTTGAATCGTTTCGAGCGTCGATGGTATAGGAGAAAAGCCCATCCGTATTGGTTTGCATTGCGGCACGGTTTTTACCATCGCCGTTAGCCAACAGGCCCTTCCCGATAGGTTGGACAAGTTCCTGACGCTTGTCGACCTGTCCTTTGATCTCGATGGGCGCATCCTTCATCGCGACGGATTGGACTTCTCCCGTATCCTCTATTTCAAACGTTATCTCCTCGGCAAGGTCATAGGTCCGCGGAGACATCATTTCGCGCAACGAGTAGGTGCCGGGTGCAAGATGTTCGACGCGGTGCGGCTTGTCGGATGAGGTCCAGGAGTCTATTTCGGTTTTATCGGGACCATATAAGGTGAGCTGTGCGCCTTCCACTTCCTGCTCGCCGCTTGCATCGACCTTGGAGATATCAACCTTGGTGTAATCGTCGGATACGTTAAGCCGTGCTTCTACAACGGGTGTTTTCTGGTCGGCATAAGTAAGGTCGACAATATGGGTTGTCCGATCGGGCAAGAAGCCTGCCGGCGCTTGAGTCTCGACAACCTCGTAGCGTGCGGCGCCAGGTCCCAGCGGGAGGTTGTCCGCGCGTGCTTCTCCAGTTTCATCCGTCGTGACGGTAGCGACAGTCTCACCGTCGAGCGCGGCAATGCTACCGTCGGGGCGCACGATATCACCCGAGGCACGGATCTCAAAGACGGCGCCCGCGAGGCTGCTGCCGTCTATGGCATCGGTTTTAACGATCCTGATGTTTCCGGTCGCGGCGTGGTCATAATACGAGGCGATTGCAACGGGAGTTAGGTTCATGTCGGCGGGTATGTTTACCTCGATCTCTTCGCCGACAAGATAGGGCTCTTTGGCCGAGGTTTCGCGTACATAATAGGTGCCCGGCACGAGCGATTCGGGCAGTGTGACGGTCCCGGTCGCGTCAGTCGTAAAGGTGTCCATTACGTTATGTGCTGGATACCAGCAAGTTTGTGAGACAGGTTCGTGATTGCTGTCGAGGAGTTGGAAGGTGAATCCGGCTAGTGGAACAGAAGCGCCTGTTTGGGCATCGCGTTTTACAATCTGGAGATGCGTCGACAGAGCGTGGTTGTCCACGATATATTGAAGCTCGGCGCCGTTGGAAATCTGATTGGCCCCGACGGTCCATTCCCCTGCACGTTTAAAACCCTCGGGGACGGTTTCCGGAACCTCGCGAACCGTGTAGCCGGCACGATCGTATGGGACGGCTCCGTGGACACCGGCGGGTCGCTTACCTGTGCCGAACCATGCTTCGGGCTGGTCTTTGGTGGAGGCAAAGCCATAGATGTTTGTGGTCAGTGTGCCAACAACCTGCTGAGAGCTGTTGCTGACAACCTCAAAGACAACACCACCCGCCGGCTGCTCCAGGCCGGATTGGTCGCTATTGCCGTAATCCTTGAATTTGGAAATCTCAAGGTCAAACGCAATGGGGATATTGGAAACGCGAGATTCGATCTCGACCACGCCTGAATCGCCGAGCTGGTCGGCTCCAACGGTATAGGTCCAGCTGTCGTTGGATGGCAGGTAGCCCTCGGGGGCTTTTGATTCGTAGATGGTAAAGGTTCCTAAGGGGACATCGGCGAGGGCGGCCCGACCGCTTTCGTCGGTCGTGAGGATTTGTGCCCATCCAGGGGTTGATTGCGACACACACGTGAACTCTGCTCCTGCGAGTGAAGATCCCACCTGGGGGCCGGCATTCGTCGCGGCATCGAGTTTTACGATACGCAGGTTGATGGTGCCGGGCTGTTCATCAATGGCGACCCGCCCGCCGTCATTCCCCGTGGTAAAGGCGATGCGATCGCGACGGGGGACATAGCCGGCCGGCGCCTTCGTTTCAACTAGGTAGTATGCCGTGTTGGGCAGAAGTGTTGCTTGCGCTCGACCGTTGCTGTCCATCTTGATGGTGCCGACACGCGCGCCGCTGGCGCTCTCAAAAATATCGAATGTTGCCCCGGTAAACTGATAGGTATTGTTTCCGCTGGTAATAACGGTGTTAGCAGACTGCTTTTGGAAGGAAACAGAGACCGCCGGCAGTACATAGAGCATGTCTTGACGTTTGCTGCCGCCCGATACGGCCCCTAGATAGCGTCGCGCGCTGTGCGGAGCGGCTTTGATGCTTCCTGATTTTGCGCTGTCGTGGAGCCACCGCGCAGCCGCCACGACTTCATTGTCGGCGGTAAAGTGTCCGCTCTTGGTTTTACCCTGAGCGGTCGTGTAGGAGTAGGTGCCGTCGACATGGGTAGTGCCGTTGAGCATCCATACGGCAAGCTGGGTGGCGGCGCGGGCGCGATCGGGTGAAAGATGGTAACCGCCAAACGACGTGGTGGTGGGATATCCGTGACAAACGATTGCCGCGAACTCGTCGTCGAGCCACACCCAGCCTTGATCAAAGTTGAGCCATGGGCCGCCCGGTTTGGTGGGGCCGGGGCGCTCCTGGTTCATGCAGTAGGCAATCGAGGTGTCTTGAGCTTCATACTTGCCGATGAAGAAGGGTCCACAATCATCGCTAATAGTGCGGAAGCCGAGCTGGTCGTAGCCATCGACGGCAAATGCGGCTCCCGGTGCCAGACAGCCGAAAAGCAGGAAGAGGAGCAGGAGCAGCGGACCTGTTGCGATTGCGCTGTGGACAGAGTGCGTGGGTGCGTTGGACATGGCTGCTCCTTATCCCTCGTGCGTCGCACGGGGAGGCTGCGACGCGTAGGATGAGGCTACCCCCGAGGTTCATGCGGGTAAGTACCGGAGCCTGACCAAAAGCTTGCCCAATTCCTGACAAATTGAGCTCAAATACAACAATCAAGCAAAAGTGCAGGTAGAAGATAGGGAGAACAGGAGGTCAAAGGTCCTCGTCTCCACAATTGACGCGATTTTCAAACGAATCTCCACAGCTAAAACAAGCATCACCACCCTTGTATCGAACAAGACAACCGCGTTATACTAGCCAACACACAAGCGGGCATCGCCAAGTGGTAAGGCATCAGCTTCCCAAGCTGACACTCGCGGGTTCGAGTCCCGTTGCCCGCTCCAGTTAAGAGCCTGTCTCTTATACACATCTGACGCTGCCG
>USOF01000092.1 GCA_900556285.1 uncultured Collinsella sp.
GTAGGGGAGTGTAGATGTATACCACTACGTTTGTGGAGACGCCGCTGTCTGACCTGCTGACGCGCGTGCAGACGCTCAAGCACGACGGCATTCGCTTTGTGCAGATGTGCGCCGAGAAGGATTCGCAGGATAACATCGACCTGCTCTACACCTTCTACGACGAGACCATGGAGAACGCGCTTAACCTGGTGGTGCCGTTGAAGCCGGGTGACAAGGTGCCGTCGATCCAGGAGATGTACTTCGCCGCTTTCTCGTACGAGAATGAGACGCATGACCTGTACGGCGTGCGCTTCATCAACATGAAGCTGGACTTTGGCGGGCACTTCTTCAACTTGGCCGCGGAATCGCCCATGACCATCATCTCGCCCGAGCAGCGCGCCGCCCGCGAGAAGGCTGCCAAACTCAAGGCGGCACAGGAAGCCAAGGCCGCCAAGGCCGCCGCTGCCGCCCGCGAGGCCGCCGAGGCCGCGAGCGCCGAGCGCGCGCTGAACACGTCCGCGGCCCAAGCGGATGCCGCTGCAGTCGCCGCCGTGAACGCCACCGTGCCTGTTGCGGCCTCTGGCGAGCCGCGCGCCGCCGAGCGCGCCGCCGCCCCGGCATCGCCCGAGGACCGCGCCGCGAAGATGGAGGCAAAGCTCGCCGCCATGGATCCCGAGAAAGCGGCCAAGGTCCGCGCGGCGCTTGCCGCCAAGGCCGCCCGCGACAAGCAGAAAAAGGAGGCGTAGGGTCCATGGCGCATCGCTCCGTTATTCCGTTTGGCCCGCAGCACCCGGTGCTGCCCGAGCCACTCCACCTGGATCTAGTGCTCGAGGACGATCGCGTTATCGAGGCAATTCCGCAAATCGGTTTTGTGCACCGAGGGCTCGAGAAGCTCACCGAAAAGCGCGATATGCATCAGTTTGGCTACATCGCCGAACGCATCTGCGGCATCTGCGCCGTGGGCCACAGCTGCGGCTATGCCACAGCTTGCGAGCGCATGCTCGACATCGAGGTGCCTGGCCGCGTGCAGTATATTCGCACCATTTTGCACGAGTTGTCGCGCATTCACTCGCACCTGCTATGGTTGGGCCTGCTCGCCGATGCTTTTGGCTTTGAGGCGCTGTTCTACCGTTCGTGGACCCTGCGCGAGCAGATCCTTAAGATTTTCGAGAGCACCTGCGGCGGTCGCGTGATTCTTTCGATCAACGAGATCGGCGGCCTTAAGCACGATATTGAGGACTCCGAGCTGGTGGGCATTGTCCAGACGCTCGATGCCATGCGCCCCGACTACGAGGCTCTGGTGCATACGTTTTTGGATGATGCCAGCTGCGGCGAGCGCCTGCATGGCGTGGGCGTGATCAGCAAGAAGGACGCGCTGGAGCTTTCGATGGTCGGTCCGTTTGGTCGTGCCTCGGGCGTGGATTACGACGTGCGCATGTTCGGCGACGGCGCCTATGCAGACTTGGCCGCGTTTGAGCCCATCGTGGCGACCGATGGCGACTGCTATGCCCGCTGCCAGGTGCGTTGTGCCGAGGTCACGCAGGCCATGGACATTATCAAGGAGCTCGTGGACAAGATTCCGCACGACGGCATCGGTGGGCGCGCCAAGCTCACGCCGGACGACGGTGCGCGCGGCGAGGTTGTGATTGAGCAGCCGCGCGGCGAGGCGTACTACTATGTGCGCGGCAACGGCACCAAGAACCTGGATCGCTTCCGTGTGCGCACGCCGACGTCGCAAAACCTGGCGGGCCTGACGCACGCGCTGCAGGGCGTGCTCATTGCCAATGTGCCCATGATTATCCTGACCATCGACCCCTGCATTAGCTGCACGGAAAGGTAGGCGCGGCATGAGTTTACTGACATTTGCCAAGACGGCCTTGGGTTCTATGGTCAAGCAGCCGGTAACGGTGTGCTACCCGCAGGAGGAGCTGACGGCGCCCGAGCGCTTGCGCGGACATATCGTCAATGATATGGACGTGTGCATCTGCTGCGGCATGTGTGCGCGCCGCTGCCCGGCGGGCGCGCTCGCGGTCGATCGCAAGGGCGGTACCTGGTCGATCGATCCGTACGCCTGCGTGGTGTGCGGCGAGTGCATCGAGAGCTGCCCCAAACACTGCCTGACTATGGACACCGCCCGCACTCCAGTCGCAGCGGACAAGACTCCCACGGTAGAAACCAAGCCGGAATAGCGCTGGAACAGAGCTGGAATAGGGGCCGGTGGGGCAAGAATGCCCCACCGGCCCCGCGCTTAAACGCGCGGTTGTGCCGTCGCGAACAAAACTATGCCGGATTACGGGGCTGGATAGCGAACCTCCGACCATACGGAAAATCGCAAAAACAAAACCACAGGTAGATAGCCTGCCGTTTTTCAAAAAATGGAGGTATGGATAAGGGTCCCGACATTAGCCCCGTAATCCAGCACAGTTTTGAAATGGCACCATATCCGTAACAGCCCCTGATCCCCCAAGGACGGAGGAAAGTGGGTCATTTTTGCCTGATGGCTCCGAGTCGCACCCGTTTTCCTGCGAAAACGCCGTGTCTCAACTTTGGTGAGACATTTGTCTCACGCCCAAAACAGAATCTGGAACATGTGTCACCTGCCCAAATTGTGTCTCATTCCGTAACTTTAGGCTGATGCAAGGTCTGAGACCGCGAGAAGGGAGACGCGATGAGTAAGTACACGAGGGGTCTCTTGGCGGTGATACTTGCCGTAGTGCTTGTGTTGCCGGCTGCAGCATTCGCCATGCTGCCCGAGGCCAACGCCAGGTCCAGTACGGGAATGGACGGGCCGGCCATGACCGGGAAAACGGTCGTCGACCCCGATACCAGCAACTACTGGAAGTTCTGGGCCGGCGGCTATGACGGCAAGGAAGTAACAACTCAAAACGTCGGCCGAATCTGGACCGACAAGACGGTCAAGGCAGTCAAGGACGGAGAGTCGGATTTCCTGACCACGCTGTCTGCCATCTCTTCGACATCCGATACGACGATTTCCGGCAAACCGCTCGACATCGTGATGGTGCTGGATGCTTCTGGGTCGATGGATGACCCCATGGAAAAGGGCGGCAAAACAAAGCGTATCGAAGCGCTAAAGAAGGCCGCCAATGGCTTTATTGACACCATTGCGGAGCAGAATGCAAAGATTTCGGACGAGTCCAAGCAGCACAAGGTCGCCATCGTAAAGTTTTCGGGCGATATGACTAATCAGGTCGGCAACGGCACTTATCGCAAAGGCGGCTACACCTACAACTACTCGCAGACCATGAAGGGGCTGACGCTCTGCAGCAAGGACAAAGGTGCGGAGAACCTAAAGAGTACGGTTAACACCATCAGTCCTGCCGGTTCCACGCGCGCCGATTATGGCTTGGAGCTGGCTGATGGGCAATTTTCGTCTTCGTCTGGTCGCGCCGACGCCAAGAAGGTCGTCGTCTTCTTCACCGATGGCTCGCCTACGAGTTCTAGTGGATTCGAGAACAAGGTTGCCAATAGCGCCATCAACAGCGCCAAGAGCCTCAAGGCTAAAGATACCGACATTTACACTATCGGCATCTTTGACGGCGCAGATCCCAATGCCGTTCCCGCGGCTGATGGCACGAGCAAAGAGAACAAGTTCATGCATGCCGTGTCGAGCAATTATCCCGACGCAGAGTCGTATACGAGCGATAAGCTTGGCACACGTGCGGAAAACGCCAATTACTACAAGTCGGCAACCAGCGCCGCGGAGCTCGAGAAGATCTTCGAAGAGATCTCGGGAAGCATTATCCAGACTGGTTACCCGACAGAAGTCCATGACGGCTATAGCGAGCATAAGTCCGGCTACATTACGCTCACCGATAAGCTGGGCGACTTTATGCAGGTCGACGACTTTACGTCCGTCGTGTACAACGGCACAACGTTCGACAAGAAGTCAAAGAAGCCCGAAGGCAATGTCGACACCTACACATTTGAGGGTGCTGCCGCGAACCTGGTCATCACCGTTCAGCATGCCGGAAAGGATGAGCCCCGGACCGGCGATATCGTAACGGTTAAGATCCCCGCGTCGCTGATTCCGCTGCGCCACTTTAAGATCACCGATGGCGTGCTTACGGTCGACGAGACTGAGCCCATCCAGGTGAGCTATACCTCGAGCGTTAAGAAAGACGCGCTCGACAATCTGTTTACGCCCAAGAACGGGCTCAAGGACTACATCGAGAACAATACGACCACCACGGAGAACGGCTCAAAGATCGTTAGCTTCTACGCGAACAAGTGGAGCGATGAAGAGCTGGGTGATACGATCGCGAACTTTGAGCCTGCCGACACCAACCGCTACTACTATTTCCAGAAGAATACCCCCATTTACACGGATAAGAACTGCACGACGCCAGCGAAGGACTCGATCCCGCTGGCTGCCAAGGGCACCTATTACTACAAGGATGAGTTTGAGGTAGCGGGCGAAGGCGGCAAGGTTGAATCCCGTACTGCTGTTATCGAGTTTACCGGCGAAGACGCCGCGAACTCTGAGGACGCCTTCGTGCGCGACACGAGCGGAAACCTGTCGTTTAAGAAGGGAACCGCACGCCTTGCCTTTATTGACGAACTCCACACCACCAAGAAGAGCGTGGGCGGCAACCGCACCAGTACCGCGGATGACGTGCTCAACCCCAAGTGGAACAACAACGCCACGGAGGTTGACGTTCACCTGGGCAACAACGGCAAGATCAGCTTTGATATGACGCCGGCAACGGTGGATACCAAGGCCAGCTTTGGTCTGACCAAGGTGCTCGACGGCCGCGCCTGGACGAAAGAGGACGAGTTTAAGTTTGAGCTGACGTCCGAGGACGGCACCCCGATGCCTGCGTCCGCGACTGCGGCCGTGCGCGAGGGCAATTTGGACGACAAGGGCAAAGCGGCTATCGATTTTGGCGAGATCACCTACAACAAGCCGGGTGAGTACACCTATGAGGTCCGCGAGGTCGCAGGCGAACTGGGCGGCATCACCTACAGCGATAACGTTGCCACGTTCAAAGTGACCGTGACGGTTAAGGCCACGGGTGGGCTTAAGGCTGACGTTGAAAAGATCTCGGGCGAGACCGAGTTCAAGAACACCTATAGCGCCAAGACGGAAACCCCGCTGACTCTTGAGGCTACCAAGAAGCTCTCAGGGCGTCCGATGGCCGATGACGAATTCAAGTTTGCACTGAGCTATGCGGGGCACGACGAGGTTCTGCTGAATGCAACCAACAAGGGTGGCAAGGTTGAGTTCGGTCCGCTGACGTACGCGACCAAGTCGCTCGCCAAGCTGGTCGAGGAAGATAAGGCATCGCTTGATGCTAGCTCAGACAAACCCACGTGGACCATTCATTACATCGCTGCCGAGCAGACCGGCGAGCTGCCCGCGGGCGTGAGCGCTACCGTGTCGGCAATTGACGCGTATGTGACCGTTGTCGACAACGGCGATGGCACCCTGACGGCGACGGCTGCCTATGGCGACGCCGGCAACGAGTTTGTGAACGCCTACAATCTGACCCCCAAGGTCTCCAGCGTCACCGACCAGATCACCGCGACCAAGGTCCTGACCGGGCGCGACCTCGGCCTCAAGGCCGGCGAGTTCCGCTTCGAGCTCGTCGAGGACAATAACGTGGTCGCCACCGGCACCAACAACGCCGACGGCAAGATCGTGATGGATCCCGTCACCTACACCGAGGCCGGCGAGCACTCCTACACGCTGCGCGAGACCAAGGCCGGTGCCACCGAGAACGGTATTACCTACAGCACCGCCGAGTACACCATCGTGACTAAGGTTACGGACAACGGCGACGGCACCCTCAGCGTCGAGCACAAGCTGCAGAACGCCGAGACCGCCGAGTTCAAGAATTCCTACAAGCCTGGCTCCAAGGTCTCCAGCGTCACCGACCAGATCACCGCGACCAAGGTCCTGACCGGGCG
>USOF01000093.1 GCA_900556285.1 uncultured Collinsella sp.
AAGAGACAGCGACCCCGGCGTCCCCAACGACCCCAGCTACAACCCGCGCCACATGCGCTAGCGCCCACGTTGGGCCACAATAATGCTTGAGGCTATCGACAGCACGGTCCAAACGGGAGGCAGCCCGCTATGCTCGAATCATATATACGCGTCCGTAAGGAGGGCCTGCGCTAGGTAAAACGCGACGTTGCCGAGGGGCGCTATCCATACCCGTCAGCGCTTCTGCGTGCAGGAGAGCAAAAAGCGCGTGAGCGTGGCGCGGTTCATCGACGCCCCCAGCTTCACCGCGCATGTAACGCGCGTGGTTCCCATGGCTTTCGACGAGGACGGCATGCACATGTACCGCGCGTTCTCGGCGTTCTTTCGCGTGTGCCCCATCTACGGCATCACCGTTGAGGACGAGGCGTCCTATGCGCGCCTAGCTCGCATGGCCGGTCGCGACCTGGAGACGCTCTGGCCCGACGAGGCCGTGTCTGCGCTGCGCGCCACGTTCGCCAAGTTCTGCAAGGCGTTCTTCGCGCGCGAGGGAGAGCGCCTGAGCATAGAGCTGGGCGACGTTTTCCTGCGCTTCCTCATGGTGTGCGAGTACGCCGATGCCCCGGTGTTCTTCAACCTTGTTATGGTAATGCGACCGCTATAATCGTCGTGAGCAGGTCCTCACCGCGGGGTCCGCGCCCCTGCCACGGCTTCTCAACGCTTTCCACGCGCCTCGCGTCCGTGAGGGGTGGGGCGCGTGGTGTGTGGGAAGGGTTGGAAAGTCCCACGCCCAGCCGGAGAAGGACAAGAACAGCGTTAAGCCCTGTTCCGGTTTATCACCCAACTCCAAGTGCGGCCATCGCACTAGACTTGCAAAGTAGAACTACAAGAAATTGAATATCTTGCAGTTCTACTTTGCAAGATGGCCGCGTCCTGAACTTTGGTGTATGGGCGCCGCGCGATGAAGCGCGGCCGCCCCCTTTAGAATCGTTGTCGCTACAACAATCGGTTCTGAAGAAAGGGCAGCCGCTATGGACGGCGTAACCGAAAACGGCCCCTAGCATCGGAAGTGTTTCCTCAGCTAGGGGCCGTTTCGATCCGTTCGGGATGGGGGCTTTCCGCCGTCGCCTCTTTGAGTGCCTTCACCCAGGTCTCCTCGGTGATGCGCCGTGCATTTTTTGGAGTATTCAGCAGCTCGAGTTGGCTGCATATGATTTGATACCGTCAACGATGGCCTTCCGATGTTTCCGATGAGCGTTTCGATTCAGATTTCGCCGTTTTTCGGAGTGAGGGCATGTCATTTTCGCCGTGTCGGGATGCAAAATGACGTAGCGCCCTACCGTTTGCCCGCTCGCGACGGCGCTGGCGCGGGCGGGCTGCAGAATACTCCGTTTTTTGCACGGCCCGGGATGGGGTACCTCGGGACAACACGACGGTAGCCCGTAAATATATGCAATTAGTAGCGGGAATTATGCAAGCTGAAGAGGCAAACGGTGTGGATGCCCAAATCGAAGCGCTGTCTGCAAAACAAAGTGCGTCTCTGGGTGTCGGGACCTGCCGCCCGACCCGTTTTCCTTCGTTTCCTTTTGATCACATGATTCCCTGGGGACGGAGGAAACGGGTCATTTCGACCGTCCGAATAAAACAACCCCGTCCCAAATTAGCTGCCTGCGCCCCCCGGGGTTGATTAGACTTTAGATGAAACTACCGACTGCGGTGCCCTTGTCGGGCACTGTTCGAACTGTAGGGGAGTCTAAGGTCATGGAATTGTTCGGGGGCTCGTTCATCCTCCGTGGCACGGTGTGCCAGAGCGCGTCGCGAGATCGCGTTGAGGCGCGTGCGGATGCTTGCGCGGTGTGTGTTGATGGCATTTCGCAGGGCGTCTTTGATGCCGCATCGGTGCCTGCTGCCTTCGAGGATCTGCCCGTTGTGGACTGCGGTGATGCGCTCATTGTTCCCGGTATGACCGACCTGCACGTTCATGCGCCGCAGTATGCCTTCCGTGGGCTGGGTATGGACCTAGAGCTGCTCGATTGGCTAAACGTCCACGCCTTTCCCGAAGAGGCGCGCTACGCTGACGCCGCCTACGCCGTCCGTGCTTACCGTATTTTCGCCGACGACCTACGCTGCAGCGCTACTACACGCGCCGTCATCTTCGGCACCATGCACGCCGGCGCTACGGTCACCCTGATGCGCGCGCTTGAGGCCACGGGCCTCGTTACCCGCGTGGGCAAGGTGAGCATGAACCGCAACTCCCCGGATTACCTTACTGAGGGTACCGACGAGGCCGCTCTCGCTGCCGAGCGGCTCTGGCTCGACACCGTGGATGCTGCTGCATTTTCACGTACCGCTCCTATCGTTACACCGCGCTTTACGCCCTCCTGCACCGACGAGCTTATGCGTGGCCTCGGTGCCATTGCCGCTGAGCGCGACCTGCCCGTGCAGTCGCACCTCTCCGAGAATCCCTCCGAGGTCGCGTGGGTGCGCGAGCTGTGTCCCTGGGCGAGTTGCTATGGCGACACCTATCGCAGGATGGGGCTCCTCGGTCATCCGGGAGCACCTGCGATCATGGCGCACTGCGTCTACTCGGGTGAGGAAGAGGCTGAGATGCTGCGGGCTGCAGGTGCGTACGTCGCGCACTGCCCGCAGTCGAATGAGATGCTCGCTTCGGGCATCGCGCCGGTGCGCCGCTACATGGAAGACGGCCTCAATGTGGGGCTCGGAACAGATGTCGCCGCCGGTGCGACGCTCTCGATGTTCCGCGCGATGGCCGATGCCGTTGCCGTGTCCAAGCTGCGCTGGCGGCTGGCGGACGATGCGTTGGCGCCTTTGACCTGGCAGGAGGCCTTTTGGCTCGCGACGCGCGGTGGCGGATCGTTCTTCGGCCGGGTTGGCGGCTTCGACAAGGGCTTTGAATTCGACGCGCTTGTGCTAGACGACGCCGACGCCCGTTGCCCGCGCGAGCTAGAGCCGCTCGCGCGTTTGGAGCGGTTCGTTTATCTCGCCGAGGAGAGCGGGCGGATCACGCGGAAGTACGTGCGGGGTACGGAGGTGCTATAGCGGGCGTCAGATTGGGCAAGAGCAGTTATGAGGGGGTCGATGCGCTGCTCTGTCCTGGACGTATTTCTGGAGCGTTCCCCCCACCATAAATTACCCTCGGCATACTTGCGCGAGCATCTGCTCGTGCTACACTTGCAATTGCTGTTTCAGGGCGGGGTGGAATTCCCCACTGGCGGTAAATCGGGCGGTGCCAAAGGGGTGCCGTGGCGCAGGCGAGGCGTCTGCGGCCGAGCCGATGAGTCCGCGACCCGAGCGTGTGTTGGTTCGCATGCCGGCTGAACTGGTGAGATCCCAGTACCAACGGTTAGAGTCCGGATGAAAGAGGCAGGTGATCTTATGTCTGAACAGTCGCAGCATATCCATTTTGAGAACACGAATAGGTGGAGCACCAAACAGCTCGTTACCATGGCGCTGATGTGCGCCTTGGGCGCCCTGTTTATGTACGTGCAGCTGCCCATCCTTCCTTCGGCGCCGTTTTTGACCTACGACCCGTCGCTGGTGCCGGCGATGGTGTGCGGTTTTGCGTATGGTCCCGGCACCGGTACTGCTGTTGCCGCTATGGCTATCGTTATTCACGCGCTCACCACGGGTGACTGGGTCGGTGCGCTTATGAACCTGGTTGCCACGCTGGGCTACATTCTGCCCGCGGCTATCGTCTACCAGAAGATGCATACCTATAAGGGTGCCGTGATTGGCCTGGTGTTCGGCGTCATTGCCGCTACGGCGCTGTCTATGGTCGCAAACCTTACCATTGGCGTATGGTTCTGGTATGGCTCGGTCGATGCGATCGCTCCGCTCATGGTTCCTGCCGTGCTGCCGTTCAACCTTATCAAGACCGTGCTCAACTCGGTGCTCACGCTTGCAGTGTACAAGGCGGTCTCCAACCTCATCACGCCTAAAAAGAACCAGGTCAAAGGCCGCGCATGATTGATTGTCGAGGCGTTTCCTTTAGCTATGACGGTGTCACGCCAGCGCTCGACGGTATCGATCTGAACATCGAGGATGGCGAGTTTTTCTGCATCCTCGGCGGCAATGGGTCGGGCAAGTCGACGTTTGCCAAGCATCTGAATGCGCTGCTGCAGCCCGATGCAGGCACGGTGCGTATCAACGGCATGGACGCGTCCGATCCCGAGCTGGTCTACGACATTCGTTCGACCGCGGGCATGGTGTTCCAGAATCCCGATGATCAGCTGGTGGCAACGCTTGTCGAAGATGACGTTGCGTTTGGTCCCGAAAACCTTGGCCTGCCATCGGCGCAAATTGCGCAGCGCGTGCGCGAGGCGCTGAAGGGTGTGGGCCTGGTGGGCTTTGAGCGCCACGAGACCCATGCACTTTCGGGCGGCCAAAAGCAGCGCGTGGCGCTTGCCGGCGTGCTCGCCATGGAACCGCGCGTGCTCATATTGGACGAGGCTTCCTCGATGCTCGATCCGCGTGGACGTAAGGGCCTCATGAAGGTTTGCCGCGCGTTGCACGATCGCGGCATGACCATCGTGATGATTACGCACTTTATGGAAGAGGCCGCCGAGGCCGATCGTGTCGCGGTGTTTCGGGCGGGGCGCGTTGCCATGCTCGGTGCGCCCGAGGAAATCTTGACGCGGGCGGACGAACTTGCCCAGCTCAACCTGGATATGCCGGCGTCGTGCTGTCTAGGTAGGGCTCTTCGCGCGAAGGGCGTACCCATTTGTGCACAGGTGCGCGAGGCGGATATGGTCGCCGAGATTGCACAGGTTTATGCTGAGCGGAGCGAGGCGGACGTCGCTGGGCGGCCCTCCGCATCCGATTCTCGTGTGCTTGACCATGCATCCTCTGCAGCCGGTGGGATGGTCGCGTCGGAACCAGTCATCGAGATTTCGCACCTCTCGCATAGTTACACGCTGAGCGCCCGCGAGCGCCGCCGATGGCGCAAGCGCTCGACCACTGTGGGCGCATCGGGCAAACAGGCTCTTTGGGGCAACGATCCAAACAGCCCCTGGGCGCTACGTGATGTTTCGCTGACGGTGCGTCGCGGCGAGTTTCTGGGCCTGGCGGGTCATACCGGCTCGGGTAAATCAACGCTGGTTCAGCATCTCAACGGGCTGATTCGTCCACAGGAGGGGAGCGTTTGCGCACTGGGGCTCGACCTATCAAGCAAGAAAGGCGCCGCCGCGGTTAAGGCCAAGGTCGGCGTGGTGTTTCAGTATCCCGAGCGCCAGCTATTTGCCGAGACCGTGGCGCAGGACGTGGCGTTTGGCCCGCGCAACCTTGGCCTGCCGCAAGACGAGGTTGTTCGCCGTGTCGCAACATCGCTTGCGCGCGTGGGCCTCGACCTTGCTGCGATAGGCGACAAGAGCCCCTTTGAGCTTTCGGGCGGTCAGCAGCGCCGCGTGGCGTTTGCCGGCGTGCTCGCCATGGAGCCCGAGGTCCTGGTGTTCGACGAGCCCATGGCGGGGCTCGATCCGGCTGCGCGCAGGGATTTCCTGGAGCTCATCGATCGGCTCCATCGTGAGGGCCTGACCGTTGTCATGGTTTCGCACAGCATGGATGACCTGGCAAATTGCTGCGACCGTATCGTTGTGATGAACGAGGGCGCGGTGTTTGCCGATGGAACGCCCGCACAGGTTTTTGCGCATGCGGATGAGCTTAAATCAATCGGCTTGGGTGTTCCCGCTGCCCAGCGCATGGCACTGGCGCTTGCGAAGGCAGGCGTGCCGCTCCGCTGCGACAAGCTTTATACGGTTGAGGCGCTGGCCGACGAGTTGGCCGGCATGCCGCTAGGCTGCGCGGACGGACCTTTGAGGGCGTCGCGTCAGGCTGGTTCCAAGACGGCCACGCAAGAGGAGGGCTGCTAATGGAGGCATTCTCATTTGGCAG
>USOF01000094.1 GCA_900556285.1 uncultured Collinsella sp.
GCCTCGTCCTCGTCCATATCACAGGCCGCATCGTCCTCCTCGAAGCACTGGCGCAGCTCCTTTTGCTCGCGGATGCGATTCAGCGCGCTGGCGCACACTACGGCCAATAAGCGATAGCGCTCGCACGGGTCCCATTCACCGCCAAGCCATACCCGGTAGCCCAGAATGACGCTCGCAGGCTCCTCGTTGAGCAGGAACAGTTCCCACGGGTACACTTCAGCACACGCGTCCTCCCCTGACTTTTGCGCGCCACTGCGTGTAAAGGCGCACGGTTCTACGTCGTAATAGTCAAAACCGTGGCCCGCATCGCGACGATTGATGACGTGCTTGGGCAACAGGACAATCTTGTCGCTGGGCTCGGGGTCGATCTTGCGCAGCTTTTTGACCTTGCGGCGGACGCGCTTTAGGTTGCGCTCGCTATCGACACGGCCACGGTCGTCCGGCTTGCCGCCGTACCGCAGGGCAACCTCGCGTGCCAGGATCTTTGTGTCCGCAGCGCACAGCAGGTCGCTCACGGTGGGCAGATCTTCCCACTCAATACCGTCGACATCCCAAATCCTGCTCATGTTCAACCTCTTTCTGGCTGTAAAACTACGTACTTGTTCGCCCTGCTCAACGCACCTGCAAGGCATGCGCCCCGCTAGAGCGCCTTCTTGCTGGGAGCAATCACCTCATCAACCAACCCCAGCTCCAGGGCGCGCTTGGCGTTGCACCAGCAATCGCGCTCGGTGAGCTCGTGGAACTCCCGGGCGCTCAGATTGCCGTGCTCGGCCAGCAACTCGTCCAGCTCGGCGCGCATGGTCGCCGTGTGCTGTGCCGCGATCTCGATATCGGTCTGCTGCGCCATCCCCGTGCCACCCATCAGCTGGTGGATGAGCACCTGCGTGTGGCGGTACACCTGGCGGTGGTCGCCGCAGGCCAGGATCACCGCGGCCATCGAGGCCACAACGCCCTCGCCTACCGTGATCACGGGGCAATCGAGCGATTGCATGGTGTCGATGAGCGCCAGCCCCGCCGTAACGCTGCCGCCCGGGCTGTTGATGATGAGGGTGATGGGCTCGGTCGCACTTTGATGTTCCAGCACCAGCATGGACTTAATAAGGCCGTTGCAGGTCTCATCGTTGACCTCGCCCTCCAGCAACAGCACACGGCTGTTGAGCAGCTCGCTTGCCATATCGACGGCGGCAACGCGGCCGTCCTTGGACTTCTTGATGATGCTGGGCTCACGGTACATAACGGGCATGGTAATTCCTTTCTAAATGGAATCGGTAAGGAAGCAAAAAACTGAACCGCACGGCTTACGACTAACGGAAGCCGTGCGACAAAACATGCAAGATGGGATACACAAAGCTGCAGGGACTAATCCCTCAGCCACTTGGCGGCATTGGGATGGTCGTCGCAAAAGTACTTCTTGGCGCGGAAGGGACGCATGCCGGTCACCTTGACCAGGCAATCGGTGCGAGGCATAAGCCCAACCTCGCCTGGGGTCATCACGCAACCGCGCACATCTACGGCAGTGCGCTCGGCGCCCACGTACTTGGTGCCCAAAACCGACTCGCCACACAGTTCGCTTATGTAGTTCTGCGTCGCGATGTTGCTGCCGCCACCCATATAGACCAAGCTATCGCAGTTATCGAGGATGGTAAGCGCCGTTGATTTGCCGTACACGACATCGAGCTGGCTCAGCGATTGCGCACACATCAAAAAGCTAATGCCGCGACTGCGCACGGTCGCAATGCTGCGCTCAAAATCGGGGATGCGTCCCACATTGGGAAACTCATCGAGCACAAACTGCACGCGACGCTGCAAATGGCCGCTGGGGCTGGCATCGGCACGGCGCTGGGCAAGGTTAAACAGCTGCTTAAGGGCAACGTTCGCAAGCCATGCATTAGCCGAATCGTTGTCGCTCACTTTAAGATCGATCACGCGCTTGCCCTCGTCAATACGATCAAGACGCATCTCGTCATTCTCAAAAACGCGCATGAGCTGAGGCGTCTTAAGCCGCGAGATAGTTGCATTGAGCGTGATCAGAATACTCTTAAGCGTCCTATCTGCCGCACCTCGAAAATCGCGATACTGCTCAACGCCATACAGATCAGCGTTCTCCGCACCATACTTATCGAGAAACTCCCTGGACTCTACCTCTTCTACAAGGTAGTCCAACGGGAATCGCCCCTCACCATCTCCCGTAACCTTGATGAGCGCAGCCAGTTTAAAGACGTTGTTCATCTTAAGGTAGCGGCGCGGAGCCTCAGGATCCCCGCCTGGCGCAAATGTGCCAGCAAGGCACTCCAGCAGGAACAGGATTCCAACAATCGCTCGAAGCAGCAGGTCGTTCGCGTTGTCCCAAAACGGGTCGTTCCTAAAGCTGCGCCTGTCAGGATCGACCCCCTCCATGATTGCCGCCACCGTGGTGGGGATATCCTCGACATCCATCACGTAGCGCAGGGGATCGTACCCGGACGACTGCTCGGGATTGATGGTGTCGAGAACCGTTACCTCGTAGCCGTCCTCTTCAAAGCCTTTTCCCGTGCGGCGCAGTAACTCGCCCTTGGTGTCTGTGACCACATAGCAGCACTCGTGGTGGTTGAGCAGGTTGGGCAAAACGAAACTCGCTGTTTTGCCGCTACCAGTACCGCCAAAGGCAAAAACATTGTTGGACACGCTTGTCTCCCAGTGCTTGTCGCCCTCGTAGAAAGCCACCGTGGCACCTTGCGCCAAGATCACATCGCGCTGCTCATCGCCGGATGACAGCGCCTGCATTTCCTCCTTGGTCGCCCACTTCTTGGTTTGGTACTCCGTTTGCTGCGCGGCCTCGTAGCCGTACATCTTAATGACCGACATGGCACGGCCCCTTTCTTGTCGATAGTTCTGCGTGATTGCTAGGAAATACGGTCGACGTCTGCGCCCTCCTTGGGGCTCGTCGCACACGGCAACTTGACCGCACCGTCAATCAGACGCTCCGTTTGCGCCACATAGCTCTCGCGTGCCGCGATTGAGGCTGACCCGTCGCGCAGGTACGCAAGCAATGCATCAATCATCAGCTTGTCGAGCAGGTCATACTCTTTGGCCTGAGCGAAGTTGAGGGTGTAGCGGTCCTGGAGCTCCCGTACCTTAGTTGCCAAATCGATTTCCATCTTTTCCTCCATGCAATAAAAGTTCTCCCGATTGTCCGAAAGCGCCTCAAACGGGCGTTTGACGCATAGCTCAAAGTTGAAACGCGGACTGGTATCGAAGACGCGTCTCTGCACCTTGAGATAGCGCTTATAAAACATGACGGCATCGTCCTCGTCCGCCGTAAAACCGCGCGACCCATCGCGACGCACGTGGTCGCAGGGTCTTTTGTAGTCGATGCTTCGCACAAAGCGAGACAGAATATATCCACCTTGTTCGGACGAGTACTTCATACCTGTCGTAACCTGCTCGAACATGCGCACGCCGCTCGACTTAAAGCGCGGATTGCTTCCGTGCTCAAACATGCCAATTAAGATGGCCATGCAGTGCACACAGTTATCGCGCTGGGGAAAATACAGCGACAACAAAGCGAGTGACGCTGCGGCCAAAAGCTCGCGGGCCTCGTGCACATCGTCTCGATACTGCTCGGGCACCAGCCCGGGAATATCGGGCGAATGCTTTTCCAGCACGCCAACGAGTGCCTTAGCCAAGCGCTCGGTATCCTGCTCGCCGCAGTACGGATACGGAAACGGCATCTCTGCCTTCCCGTTCTTTTTGCACATGCCGCGGAGATCTTCATCGATCGCGTTGAGGAACACCTCATAAATACTGTCTTCATTCTTCATGAATGCCTCTTCCTGTCCGGTTGCGAATGTTTGTCGGTAAGTCTGTTCTAGGTTTTAGAATGGTCTGAGGTATGGACGATGACAATCGACCTAACCTGCAGCTTCGTTAGTGAAATCACCCTGCTTGATAGCGCAGTTTACCTAAAAGCTGCGTAGCGATTGCATCAAGCAGTTTGTATTGAGTTGGTTTTGGATTACTTCGAGGATAGCACAGTACTCTGTTCTCGTCATTAGAAATTTTCAATATTTTCTGCTAATATATAACCCACTAAGAAGAAAGGGCTCTATACATGCGTGAAACAACATCATTGCCACGTCTCACCGCCGCCGCCCTCTCACGCGCGCTTAATCTGGAGCAGGGCAGCCGTCTACTCACCGTCCGTCTGCCTGGCGTCATCGACTGTAAGGCGCTTCGTGAATGTTTCAGCCTGAACAGCAACGGCGTACCCGATATTTGCGAGCTTGAACCCGGCAGGCAGGGCGCGGGCAATGGCGATGCGGCTCCGGTGTTTATCGACGCATCGGGGTATTACCGTACGGGCAAACACGACATCGAAAAAGAATGTATCGGCTTGATCGATTACTTAGAGCCCGGCTACCTCGATTTCTGTGACTGGGGTCCCTTTATTTGGTGTCTGTATGCGCTCGCCCTTTCGAATCGCACTCGCGCAGCCGTAGTGCTGCCCGCCGACCTACTCGATAAAGCCGAGCAGGCGCGCACGATTCTGATACGCGAAGGACTCATCGAGAGCGTCGTGTATTTGCCGCTTTCTGAACCCAGGCCCTACATGACAAGCGCGCTTCTCATATTGTCTTCAGGAAATCGCAGCGTTGCATTTCGCAGCGCAATCGAATCCGGGCCGCGTTTTCGATATGTGTCAGAAACATCGTATTACTCTGATATCACCTTTGCTATCTCCCCCGACTGGGCCCGCATTGATACCAATACGCCCAGATCAACGCCTATCGAAACGTCCACTTTTGCCACGCGTGAATTGCTGCTGCATCGCGCAGCCCTCTCAAAAGGCAAAATCAGCCTTATCAGCCTCACCCGAAACTACAGGGCTACGCTCGGTGACGCTTTTACGCGAGTAGCTCCATTTATGCCCCGCGAGAGCACCACATCAAACGACATTGATGCAATCGAGGTACGCCGCATCTCATCTCAGGATTTTCAAGACGGCAACCTTCTACCCGCAGATGCTGTAGAGAGTGCAAATGGCTCGGATTCCAAAATCGTAAAGGTGAACCCCAGCGTTCTCGGTCGATATGAGCTCCGCGCTGGAGATATCGTCATGCCACGCATGCTGGGTCGCTACGGCGCGTCCAACCTGCTCGTCGTCAGCGCCGATGATGCGAAGCAACACCTGGTTGCTTCGCATAACACCACCGTCATTCGCCCGTCGTTCCAAACGATGACCGAAGAGGAGCGCGTGGTGTTTTCGGAGATAATCGTTGGATACCTTACAGAAGGCCATGGAGCGCAGCTGATTCAAGCATTAACCGAAGCAGCCAGCATCCGCGCCATCCGCCCTAACGACCTGTTCGAGATCGAAGTCCCGCCAGCGCTCGACCCGCGCACGCGCGAGTACAGCGAATCCATCAATCGCTTCGCCGAGGTCGTAGACGCAAAGAAACAAGCCGAGGCTGCCGTCGCCCAAGCCCAGCGCAACCTCGAAGTCGCAAAAAAGACCATCACCGAAGTGCTCGACCAAATCTGCGAGTAGCACATAGTCAGCGGCAACACCCCAACCCGGCGACAGGACCAGCTCCTGCCGCCGGGTTAACTATCCCATGTCCTCGTTTCGCGTTACCCGTTTAGCACCATCAGCAAAGGCCTCATGAGCTCGCGTCGTTTGGCAGTTTTAGAGTTCTCTTCTACAAGATCTTTCAGCCGCTGCATATCGAGCCCTCGCCCAAGCGCGTCGTTATAGGCATCGATGATTAATGAAGGGTCCTCGCAATCGAGGCAAAGATCGACAAGCGTACGCTCGGGCTTGGTTACCGGCAGGCCGTCGAGCCAAACGATATCCTGCTCAGCAATCTCGCGCTTTGCAAAAGAAAGGGATTCATTT
>USOF01000095.1 GCA_900556285.1 uncultured Collinsella sp.
CGAGATGCTCAGGAGTCTCGTGGGCTCGGAGATGTGTATAAGAGACAGCTTTTGCTGGCTGATGATCGCCGGTCTTTCTAATGCCGTGAACCTGACCGATGGCCTTGACGGTCTTGCTGGCGGCACCTCCATGATCGCCATGCTCGCCATGGCTGCCATGGCGTTTTTGCACGGAGACGTGAACCTGTCCATCTTCTGCACCGCGTGTGCCGGTGCCTGCTTGGGCTTTCTGTGGTTCAACTGCTATCCGGCGAGCATCTTTATGGGCGATACCGGCTCGCTTGCCCTAGGCGCCGCGTTTGCCTGCACGTCCATCATGACCAACACCGAGGTCGTCTCCCTCATCATCGGCGGCCTGTTTATCGTTGAGACCCTGTCGGTCATGATTCAGGTTGTCTACTTCCACTTTACGCACAAGCGCGTCTTCCTTATGGCGCCCATCCATCATCATTTCGAAAAGAAGGGCTGGGCCGAGACCAAGGTCGTCATCCGTTTTTGGATTATCGCTGCTGCCTTTGGTGCCGTTGGCCTTGCCCTGTTCTTCCAGTTGGGATAGTGGTCTTTCATGCCTCTTGCTGATGTCTTTAGCCTGCTCGTTTTGGGTCAGGGCAAATCCGGTCTCGATGTCGCCCGCTGGGCGCTGGCACATCCCGAGCGCGTAAGCGCCGTTACCGTGTATGGCGGCGGCACCTCTGAGCCCAATGACGCCACGCGTGCGCTCGAGGCTGCTGGTGCGTCGTTTGTCTATGGGACCGAACAGGTCGAGGGCGCCTATGACGTATGCGTGACGTGCCCGGGCATCTCGGAGTTCTCGGGCTTCTTTAAGGCCGGGCGCGAGCATGCCGCCCAGATTATGGGTGAGCCCGAGTTTGCCTATCGCCTGTCGCCCGATAACTGGATTGCCATCACGGGCACCAACGGCAAGACGACCACCACGTCGCTGGCTGATTATCTGCTTAAGGCTGCCGGCGAGGCCAGCGTTGCTGTCGGCAACATCGGCGAGCCGCCGGTCAACGAGATTGACGGCCGAGCCCACAACGAGTGGTTTGTGGCTGAGCTCTCGAGCTATCAGATTGCTACGACAACCGAGCTCCACCCCCGCGTGGCGGTGCTGCTCAACATCACTCCCGACCACTTGGGCTGGCATAAGAGCCATAAGAACTACGCGCTTGCCAAGATCAAACTGTTTGACAATATGGTCGATGACGATCTGGCGGTTGTCGACGTCGAAGACGCCGGCATTCACGAGTTCGATGAGTACATCTACACGCCGGGTCGTCGCATCTGCAAGGTTGCCTTTGACGAGCCTGAGGGCGAGGATGCCGCCTTTGTGCGCGACGGCAAGATGGTCGTGCGCCTGAAGGGCGTCGAGACCCCGCTCATCGCTACATCCGAGCTCAAGATCTCGGGCCATCACAATGTTATCAATGCCCTGTGCGCCGCCACGGCTGCCTTGGCGGTCGGTGCCGATGTCGATGGTGTCTGCCGCGGTCTTGCCTCGTTCCAGCCGCTCGAGCACCGCGTGGAGCCGTGTGGCGAGATTGACGGCGTGCGCTACGTCAACGATTCCAAGGCGACCAACACCGATGCGGTCGAGAAGGCACTGACGGCATTTCCCGATGACGACGTGATCTTGCTGCTCGGCGGCCACGATAAGGGCACGCCGCTCACGGATTTCGCGCGCGTCGTTATGGACAACGTGCGCTCGGTCGTCTGCTTTGGCGATGCGCGCGAGCGCTTCACCGCCGCTATGGACGAGGCTGATGTCGATGGCGATGTGGATATCGCCCAGGCGGATGACCTGCGCGACGCCGTGGACGTTGCCCGTTCGCTTTCGAGCCGTGGCGATGTGATCTTACTTTCTCCTGCCTGCTCTTCGTTCGATGAGTTCTCGGGCTATGAGGAGCGCGGCCGCGTGTTTAAGGACTACGTGGCTCAGCTTGCCGCTACAGCGAAATCACAAATGGAATAGGGGTTGCGGTGAGAGAGGAGAGCCCCCGACAAGGTATGAGGAGGCCCGACTCGGACCGTGCTTCCTCACGTCGCACCACACCGCGTTCCAGCCACGGTGGGCAGTCGTTTAGCGAACGCTATATTGCCGGCGTTCCCGCCCGTATCATGCGCCCCCGTTTGATATTCATGGCCTGCTTGTTTACCTTGGTATGCTTTGGCCTGCTGATGGTGTACTCGGCGTCTTCGGTCGAGGCGCTGCACGAGAATGGCTCGGCGACGTTTTTTCTGGGTCGACAGGCCGCGTTTGCCGTGGTCGGTGTTCTGGCGCTGATTGCCATCGTGCGCGTTTTGCCGGACAGCTGGTTTGGGGAGGATGTGCTCAGGATCTTCCTTATCGGCATGATAGGGCTACTGCTTCTGGTGTTCTTGGTGGGCAGCGGCAGCCGTGGCGCCACGCGCTGGCTCAACATCGCCGGTATTCAGTTCCAGCCTTCCGAGTTTTTAAAGCCATTTGCCATTGCGTATTCGGCCATCATGCTTGATCGCTTCTTTTCGCCCGGTGGCAACATCAACGAATTCCTTCGCAAGATGGGCATCTACCTGGGCATTTCGCTCTTTCTGATCTTTATCCAGCCCGATTTCGGTACTGTCCTGATCATCCTGTTGACCCTCATGTGCATGGCGTTGTTTGCGGGTCTCGACCCCAGATTTATCATCGGCGTGCTAATCTTCGGCATTCTCGTGATCGTGATTGCGCTTGTCGCAGAGCCGTACCGTATGGTGCGTATTCAGGTTGCCTTGAACCCTTGGGCCGACGAGTATGGTGACGGCTATCAGGCCACGCTTGCAATCATGGCCTTTGCCTCGGGCGGTCTGTTCGGCCGCGGCATTGGCAACTCAACCATGAAGTACTCGTATCTGCCCGAAGCGCACAACGACTACATCCTGGCCATCATTGGCGAGGAAGTCGGTTTTGTCGGAACCGTGCTGTTCTTCTTGGTGTTTGCGATGCTGATCTACTCGGCGTTTCGCATTGCCGAGCAGGCGACCGATCGTCGGGGCGCGCTTATGGCGTCTGGCTCCGCGGTCATTCTCGCGGTGCAGTTTTTGATTAATGCGCTGGGCATCCTCAACGTGTTTCCCATGACGGGCAAACCGCTGCCGTTTATTAGCTACGGCGGTTCGTCGATTATTGTGTCGCTCATGCTTGCCGGGTTGATCTTGCGCGTTTCGTACGAGAGCGCCCGCCGCGATGAGTATGACCGCCGCCGTGAGAGCTTTGCCGTTATGGATGAGAGTACCGCCGGCGTGCCCCACGTGCGCGGCGAGCGATCTTCGCGTAACGGTTTTACCGTCCTGGATGGCTCTGCGACCGAGCCGGCAGCTCGTCCACGCTCGCGAACGGCTCCGCAAGGTCGTCCGCAGCGCCCCAGCCCTCGCAACGCGGGCGGCGGATATAATCGAATCGATTTGAACTCGGACCCGTCGGCGCGTCTGCGTACCGACGACCAGGGACCGCGTGTACGAAGGGACTACCATGACCGATAAAATGACCGTTGCTATTGCAGCCGGCGGCACGGCAGGACACATCAACCCCGCGCTCGCCTTGGCCGAAGAACTGCGTGACCGTGGCCACCACGTTGTGTTCGTGGGCCAGTCGCGCAAGCTCGAGGGTCGTCTGGTCCCCGAGGCTGGGTTTGATTTTGTGCCCATTACGGTCACGGGCTTCGACCGCTCCCGTCCTTGGACGGCGCTGACCTCGCTGTGGCGTGTCAACAAGGCCAAACGTGCGCTCGCCAATCATTTCTCAAAGGTCGGCAAGCCCGATGCCGCCATCGGTTTTGGTGCCTATGTCGAGGTTCCGCTGCTGGGGTGGTGCAAGGGCGCGGGCGTTCCGTATCTGCTGCATGAGCAGAACTCTGTTCCGGGCCTGGCCAACAAGATGATGAACTCCCACGCCGCCCGCGTGTGCATCTCGGTGCCGGCAGCGCGTTCGGTCTTTGAGCGCGAAGGTGACCCTGACCACGTGCTCATGACCGGTAACCCCGTACGTCGCTCGGTGATCGAGGGCAATCGCGCTCGCGGCCGCAAGGCACTTGGTGTTCCCGAGGACGCTACGCTGCTGCTCGTCTTTGGCGGTTCACTTGGCGCCCAGCACCTCAACGAGCGCGTGGTTTCGCTCAAAAACGAGCTGCTTTCGCGCAAGAATCTCTATGTGTTGCATTCGACGGGTGCCGACGGCTTTGAGGAGACCGAGCGCGCTTTGGCGCTGACGCCCGAGGAGGCGAAGCGTTACCGCGTCCAGCCATACATCGACAACATGGGCGATATGCTGGCTGCTGCCGATTTGGTGCTCTCGCGTTCGGGCGCATCGAGCGTGGCCGAGATCGCTGCGCTCGCCGTGCCTTCGGTGCTCGTGCCGTACCCGCATGCGACAGCCGACCACCAAACCACCAATGCCCGTTATCTGGTCGACGCCGGGGCCGGCGTGCTCTGCGCCGATGCCGATATCGACGGTTCTGCCTTTGCCGATGAGCTGCTGCACCTGGTCGATGACGCGGCGGCACGCGACGCCATGCGTCAGGCGGCGCGTGGTCTGGCTCAGGATAGGGCCGCCGCTCTTCTGGCGGATGCGGTAGAGGGTTTGCGTTAGTTAGACGGGATATCGTCGGTCGCCCTCGCGCTGATGCGGTAGGTGCGGTACAGTTAACGGGTTACAGGCAGTGTTTACGCAAGGAGTACACGAGCACATGGCTGATTCCCAGACTGCAACCTCCGCGCCCGAGTTTAAGAGCGCCCACTTTATCGGTATCGGCGGCGCCGGCATGAGCGGCATCGCCCTCGTTCTGCACGAGCGTGGTTATGCCGTTACCGGCTCCGACCTTAAGACGTCACGTTATATCCGCCAGCTTACCCGCGCTGGTGTGAAGGTGCATGTGGGCCATGAGGCCGCCACGATCGACGAGGTCAAGCCCGACGTGGTTGTTGTCTCCACCGCTATTCCGGAGTCCAACCCTGAACTCGTGCGCGCTCGCGAGCTTGGTATTCCCGTGTGGCCCCGTGCCAAGATGCTCTCTGCTTTGGGCCACGGCTACACCACCGTCGCTGTTGCAGGCACGCATGGCAAGACCACCACGTCTTCGATGTGCGCCACCATGCTCGACCGCATGGGCCTGGATCCGAGCTTCTTGATCGGCGGCATCGTCGAGGGCTATGACACGAACGGCAAGAACGGCTCGGGCGACTACTTTGTCGCCGAGGCCGACGAGTCCGACAGCTCCTTCCTGTTCCTGAACCCCAACGTGGTCATTGTGACCAACGTCGAGGCCGACCACCTCGATCACTACTCGGGTATCGAGGAGATCGAGGCAACTTTCGCCAAATTCATGAGCTTGGTGGGCGAGGACGGCACCGTCATCGTCTGCGGTGAGGACCCGCATCTGGTCGAGCTCGCCAAGTCGACGGGCCGTCACGTGCTTTCCTACGGCTTTGCCGAGAGCAACGACATCGTCTGCATGCACCCGGATGTCAAGGGCATCCAGAGCGACTTTATCGTTCGCTTTGAGGACGGCACTGAGCACGCTGTGGAGATCAAGAGCAATCCCGGTCGCCACAACATGCTCAACGCCACGGCGGTGCTCACCGTCGCCCATGTCCTGGGCCTTGACATCGACGCCGCCGCCATCCCTGATCTTGTCCCGATCCTTGCCGTCTGCGGCTGTGCCGCGGAGGGGGAGACCCGGATTTTCAACGCGGCGCGCCTCCGCCTCAAGGAGAGCGACCGGCTCCAAACGGTGTCCGCCGCCATCCGGGCGCTGGGCGGGGATGCTGACGAGCTGCCCGACGGGCTGGTG
>USOF01000096.1 GCA_900556285.1 uncultured Collinsella sp.
CGAGATGCTCAGGAGTCTCGTGGGCTCGGAGATGTGTATAAGAGACAGCTACAGGCGGTCGCCGATTCGCTTTCCAGCAGCTCGAAGGTGTTCAAGAGCGCCAACGAGAAGGTCCAGGGCATTGGCGATACTCATATTTCCCAGGTGACCGAGCTGGTCGATAAGGCCAAGGACGGCTTTGCCACCCTCAACGGTGCGGTTGACGCGGCGGAGAAGGTCGCCCCCGTCCTTCCCCAGATGCTCGGCGCCAACGGCCAGACGCGCAACTACCTTATGTACGCCATGAACAACGTCGAGATTCGTGCTTGCGGCGGCTTTGGCGGTTCGCAGGGCCTGATTTCGGTCACTGACGGCCAGATGTCGATTGGCGAGTTTGTTCCCCGCATTGGACTCAGTGAGGATGAGGCAGTCGAGAGCGTCGACGAAGAGGATGAGGCGCTGTTCGGCAACCACAGTAACCTGTACAACTCGGGCAATACCTATTCGCCTGATTGGCCTCGCAACTCGCAGCGTGTCGCCGCGCTGTGGAAGTCCCAGTATGGACAGGACGTTGATGGCGTCATCGGTATCGACCCGGTGTTCCTGCAGTATCTGCTGGGCCTGGTCGGTAACGTGTCACTGCCCGACGGAACGGTTGTCGACGGCACCAACGCCGCAAAGGTCCTCATGCACGATGTGTACTGGAACTATCCGGTCGAGGAGTCGGACGGCATCTTTGCATCCGTCGCCAGCGCTGCCTTCGACAAGGTCCTTGGCGGTATCGGCGATGTCGATGTTACGAAGCTTGTCAGCGCCGTTGAGCGCGGTGCCGAAGAGGGCCGCCTGATCGCGTGGATGAGAAACGATGATGAACAGAATGCCATCAAAGAGACGGGCATTGACGCTTCGCTGCCCGATCCGGATGACCCGAGTGCCGATCCCGTTGCCGGCGTTTACTTTAACAACCTGAGCTTCTCCAAGCTCGACTGGTATCTGAACGCCGACACGCAGATTGGCCAGGGCGTGAAGAACGGCGACGGCACGTGCTCCTATCGCATCACCGTTACCCTGACGAACATCATGACGCAGGAGGAGGCTGGCAAGCTGCCCGACTACGTTGCGGCGAGCGCACCCGATGCCGCGCGTGACGACGAGCGTCTGAATGTCTCGTTGTTTGCCCCGACGGGCGGCAACATTACTGATCTGACCGTCGAGGGCACCCAGTTTGGTCTTGGCGCCGCTACGTGGCATGGAATCCCCTTCTATTCGGGCACCGTTGACCTGCATGCTGGCGAGACGACGACGATCACGTATACGCTGACCACGTCGGCCGAGGCGGGGGACAAGCCGCTTACGCTGCGTCAGACTCCTACATGCCAGGCGGCTCGCGACAGCGCGTCGGCGTAGGGTTTTTCTGGTAGCGCAGATAATCGAGTACCATTTTGGGGCGGACAGGCAATCTGTCCGCCCCTATTTTGTAAGGAGAGCGCATGAAGTACTTTGGCACCGACGGCTTTCGCGGTGAGGCTAACGTTGGACTGACGGTAGAGCACGCTTATAAGATTGGCCGTTTTGTGGGCTGGTATTACGGCGCCAACCGCGAGCGCAAGGCACGCGTGATCGTGGGCAAGGACACACGTCGCTCGAGTTATATGTTCGAGGCGGCGCTGGTGAGCGGCCTGGTCGCGAGCGGCGCGGACGCCTATATGCTGCACGTGATCCCCACGCCGGGCGTAGCGCATCAGACCGTGGAGGGCTGCTTCGATTGCGGCATCATGATCAGCGCAAGCCACAACCCGTTTTGCGATAACGGCATTAAGCTCGTCAATAGCGACGGTTTTAAGATGGACGAGGACGTACTGGAGCTCATCGAGGACTACATCGATGGCAAGAGCGAGGTGCCGCTGGCCACGGGCAACCACATCGGTGCCACGGTGGACTACATGCAGGGTCGCAACCGCTACATTGCTTCGCTCATCGCAAGTGCGAACTTTTCGCTGCAGGGCGTCAAGATCGGCATCGACTGCGCCAACGGTTCGGCATCCTCGGTGGCCAAGCCGGTGTTCGACGCGCTGGGCGCCGACGTGCGCGTGATCAACGCCGCGCCCGATGGCTTTAACATCAACGTCGACTGCGGCTCCACGCATATGGAGCGCCTGCAGCGCCATGTGGTGGAGCAGGGCCTGGATGTGGGATTTGCCTACGACGGCGATGCCGACCGCTGCCTGGCCGTGGATGAGCGCGGTCGCGTGGTCGACGGCGACCAGATCCTGTACGTGTGCGGCGTGTACCTGAACAAGCACGGGCGTCTCTCGGGCGGTACCGTGGTACCGACGATCGCCAGCAACTTTGGCTTGGTCAAGTCGCTGGAGCTTGCCGGTCTGAGCGCCGTGACCAGCGGCGTGGGCGACCGTCACGTGTATGCCAAGATGCGCGAGGGCGGCTACAGCCTGGGCGGCGAGCAGACGGGCCATACGATCTTTGGCGATATCGAGCGCACGGGCGACGGCATTATGACCTCGCTGCGCGTGATGGAAGTGATTCGTGCCGAGCGCGAGACGCTCTCGCAGCTCACGGCTCCGTGCAAGCTGCTGCCGCAGGCGCAGGTGGCCGTGCACGTGGCGGACAAGGACGCCGCGCTCGAGAACATGGGCGTGCAGAACGCCATCGCCGAGGCCGAGGCTGCGCTGGCAGGCGAGGGCCGCGTGCTCGTGCGCAAGAGCGGAACCGAGTCTGTGATTCGCGTTTTGGCCGAGGCGCCTGACCAAGCATCCGCCGATGCCGCCATGAAGCGCATCGCCGCCGCGCTGGAAGCTCTGTAAGGTAGTCATTGGGGACGTTCTTAAACGACTAGGTGAAAAAAGGGGACGCTGCGGATTGGTTCCGCGGCGCCCCCTTTGCGTTGGCGTGTCGGTTATGCCTTACAGCTCGTAGAGCGTGGTGAACTTGTCCTGCAGGTAGCTGCAGTAGTAGCGGGCGTCAAAGTCCATGCCGCAGGCGCCCTTGATGAGCTCCGGCGCGTCCTTGGCGCGGCCCCACTGCCAAATGTGCTCGCCCAGCCAAGCGCGGACGGGCGCCAGATCGCCGCTCGCGCAGGCACCGGTAAGGTCGACGCCGTCGCGGCACATGGCCGGCACAAACATGGCGTCGTAGGCGCTGCCCAGCGCATAGGTGGGGAAGTAGCCAAACGAGCCACCGCTCCAGTGCGTATCCTGCAGGCAGCCGTGCGTGTCGTCGGGAACGGGAATGCCCAGGTACTCGTCCATAAAGCGATTCCAAAGCGCGGGGATATCCTTGGCCATGGCCTCGCCGGCAAACAGCATGCGCTCGATCTCGTAGCGCACCATAACGTGCAGCGGATAGGTGAGCTCGTCGGCCTCGGTGCGGATCAGCGAAGGCCGCGCGATGTTCACGGCGTGGTAGAGCGTGTCCTCGTCGACGTCGCCGTAGACCTCGGGTGCGTGGCGGCGCAGCACCTCGAGCAGCGGTCCCATAAAGGCGCGGCTGCGACCCGCGGTGTTTTCGAAAAAGCGGCTCTGGCTCTCGTGGATGCCCATGGAGGTGCCACCCTCCAGGCACGTGCGCGCATAGGCGGGGTTCACGCCCAGCTCGTACATGGCGTGACCTGCCTCGTGGATGATGCTGAAGACGTTGGAGATACAGTCGTTCTCGTAGATGTGCGTCGCGATGCGCGCATCGCCCACGGCAAAGCCCTCGCTAAACGGATGCTCGGTAAAGGCAAGCGTGGTGTCGTCCAGGTTAAGACCGACGAGCTTCATCAGGTCGAAGCTCATGGCTCGCTGGGCGGCCTCGGGCACATGCGCGTGCAAAAAGTCGGCAGCGGGCTGCTGGCCGCGCTCGCCGATGGCGTGCACGAGCGGCACGACCGTGGCCTTGACCCCGTCGCAAAACGCGTCGAAGCTCTTGGCAGAAAGACCACGCTCGTACTGGTCGAGCCAAACGTCGTATGGGTCGCGCTGGGGGTCCATGAGCTCTGCCTGATGCTTAAGTTGGGCGACGATCTTGTCCACATAGGGCTCAAAGCTCGCCCAGTCATTGGCCGTCTTGGCCTTGTGCCACACGGCATCGGCCTCGCAGGTGAGCCTGGTCCAGGCCTCGGCCTCCTCGGTGGGGATGACGCTTGCCTCGCGCTGGTCGCGACCGAGCACACGGATCTCGTCGAGCAGCTGCGGGTCGTCGATTTTGCCGCCGGCGACCGTCTCGCGCGCTAACGAGCGTACGAGCTCAACAGACTTCTCGCAGGTCAGTAGCTTGTGATGTTCGCCGGCAAGCGTGCCCATGGCGTCGGCACGGGCGGCAGCGCCGTTGGCAGGAGCAATCGTCGCTCCATCGAACTCGGCAATCTTGAGCAGGTACTCGCGAGTCCACAGCTTGCCCTCGAGTTTGCGGAACTTTTTGACGGCCTTGTCGACTTTAGCGGCCTTGACGCCCTTGGCGGCCTTTGCCACGGCTGCCTTGGCCTTCTTATCGAGTTTCTTTCCCATACCGTATCCTTAATCTCGCAGGCCGAGCGTCGCAAGCGGGTGCGCGGCCAGTTTGCACAGCTACCTGCCTTGTACCCAGCGCGAACAAAACGGAACGCGGCGATGCGCTCGCGAAATGTGTTATCCTATAGCCCAATGCGTTGACGGAGAGGGTTTTGCCCGCCGCGTCGCCGGCAAGAGAGGGAAGGTCATGGGCTGCAAGCCTTCCTGCGGTGGCAAGGGCCAAGCGTTCACTCCCGAGCAGCGACCTCAACGGGCACGCGGCCGGCGGCAGCGAGGCCCCAGTAGGGAAGCCGTGAGCCTCGCGATAAGGGGCGCAGAGTGGGCGCGGCGGGCCAGACATCCGCCGGGTCAAACAAGGTGGTACCGCGGAATTTAACCGTCCTTGGGCAATGCACATGCCCGAGGGCGGTTTTTTGTTACCGAACCGGGCCGCGCATCCGCAGCATCGGGCGGCGTCAGCCGTCCCGGAGCGCGGATGCGCGAGAGACGAAAGGGAAGACATGAGTCTGATTGATGATCTGGTCAAACTCGAGGAAGAGGCCAAGGAGCTTGTCGCAGGCGCCGACGACGCCGCAAAGCTCGAGGCCGCGCGCGTTGAGCTGCTCGGCCGCAAGGGCCGCATCACCGGCCTGATGCGCATGATGGGCAAGATCTCTCCCGAGGAGCGCCCCGTTTTGGGCAAGCGAGCCAACGAGATGCGTCGCATGGCCGAGATGCTGTTGGACAACCGCACCCAGCAGCTCAAGCGCGCCGCCATTCGCGAGCTTATGGCGACCGAGGCAGTGGACATCACCCTGCCGGGCGCCCGCCCCAAAATCGGCCACCAGCACCTCATCAACCAGATCATCGAGGAGATCGAGGACGTCTTCTGCGGCATCGGCTACACCGTGGAGACCGGCCCGCAGGTCGAGAGCAGCTGGTATAACTTCACCGCGCTGAACGCCCCGCTGGACCACCCCAGCCGTTCCGCCCGCGACACCTTCTACGTGAAGGACAACGCTCCCGGCACCGCCGCCCATCCCGAGCAGCATGCCCATGGCGAGTCCGACGTGCTGCTGCGCACCCAGACCTCTGGCGTCCAGATCCACACCATGGAGTCCCAGAAGCCTCCTATCTACATGATCGCCCCCGGCCGCGTGTACCGTCCCGATACGGCGGACGCCTGCCATCTGCCGCAGTTCCATCAGGTAGAGGGCCTGGTCGTTGACAAGGGAATCACCTTTGGCGACCTCAAGGGCACGCTCGACTACTTTGTTAAGTGCATGTTTGGCGAGGACC
>USOF01000097.1 GCA_900556285.1 uncultured Collinsella sp.
GCCGTGGCTCAGCGGGATGCGCTCATCTTTTTCACGCGCCTTCAGCTGGCCCACCCGCAGCTGGGTGGTAACGAAATCCGCGCCCTGCAGCGCCTCGCTGCGACCCGCGCTGCCGACCCTGCGCCCATCAGCGGTCTCGACAGCCTGCTGACCGTTCAGGCCGCCTTTATGGACGACACACCGCGTCTGACCGGAGCCATCAACGATATGGCGGCTGAGTGCGAGCAGCGTGTCGAGGCCGGCGAGGGCGTGGCACCCAAGGGGACCAAGCGCATCCTGTACACCGGTACGCCCATGGCCGTGCCCAACTGGAAGCTGTTCAACCTTATCGAGAAGGCCGGCGGCGTTGTGGTAGGCGAGGAGTCCTGCACGGGCTCGCGCTACTACAAGGACCTGGTCGACGAGTCCGGCGAGACGGTCGACGAGATGCTCGACGCCATCGCCGAGCGCTACTTTAAGATCAACTGCGCCGTCTTTACGCCCAACAATCAGCGTATGAAGGACATTGTCCAGATGGCCAAGGACCTGCATGCCGACGGTATCGTCGACGTGGCCTTGCAGTTCTGCACGCTCTACGAGATGGAGTCGTTTGCCGTGGAGAAGGCCGCCGAGGAGGCCGGCATTCCGTTTATGCACATCACGACCGACTACGCCGGCGAGGATGCAGGCCAACTGCAAACCAGGATTGAGGCTTTCTTGGAAACCATTTAGGGCTATCCGGTCCAGCGGCTTCCCCAGGCACCCGATCTTGCCGTTCAAACCATCGCTTGCATACCAAAGTACGCGGCGCTCCTCTTTCACGGCAACCTCGGGCACCTGGGAAAGCCGTTTCCTTGGTTGGTTAAAAGGTTTGTTAAGGAGTTATATGTCGGAAAATATTGAGCAGCCGTTGCCGTCCACGTTTGAGGAGTTCAACGAGCAACGCAAGGCGGCGTTTATTCGCGTCAAGGATTATAAGCAGGCGGGTAATCGCCTGGTCGGTTTTCTGTGCTGCTACACGCCGCTCGAGATTATCGATGCCGCGGGGGCTGCGAGCGTGGCGCTGTGCGGCACGTCCGACGAGGTGATTCCCGAGGCCGAGAAGGTGCTGCCGGCAAACCTGTGCCCGCTCATCAAGTCTACGTATGGTTTTGCCTATTCGCAAAAGTGCCCGTTTACGTACTTTAGCGACATGATCATCGGCGAGACCACCTGCGACGGCAAGAAGAAGATGTACGAGCTACTCAACGAGCTCAAGCGCACGCACATTCTGCATCTTCCGCAGGGTCGCGATCGCGCCTACGAGCGTGAAGGCTGGTACGAGGAGTGCCGCCTGCTCAAGGAGGAGCTCGAGGGCTTCTACGGCATCACGATTACCGACGATGACCTGCGTGCTGCCGTCCGTCGTCGCAACCGCTTGCGTGCGGCTCAGCTCAAGATGTTTGCGCTGCAGGCCAACCAGCCGGCGGCCATGAGCGGCATCGACCTGATGAGCACTATGTTTGCCGGTACGTTCAGCTTTGATATCGAGGCCTATACGCAGCAGCTGGAGCAAAAGGTCGCCAAGCTGCGCGAGGCCTACGACGGGGGCGAGCGCCCGGTTGCGGCGGACGCCAAGCGCATTCTGATCACCGGTTGCCCGGTGGGCGGTGTGATTAACAAGATCGGCCGCACCATCGAGTCCAACGGCGGCGTGGTCGTGTGCATGGACGACTGCTCGGGTGAGCGCACGGCGGCTATGATGATCGACCCGGACGCGCCCGACATTCTGCGCGCCATCGCCGACCGCTACCTGGATATCAACTGCTCGGTCATGACGCCTAACGACGGCCGCATGGAGAACACGCTGGCCATGTGCGAGAAGTACCATGTCGATGGCGTGGTAGAGAGCGTGCTACAGGCCTGCCACACCTTCAACGTTGAGAGCGCGCGCATGCAGGAGGCCGTCGAGGGTGCGGGTATTCCGTATATGAAGATCGAGACCGACTACAGCAACGGTGACATGGGCCAGATCGAGACGCGCATCGCCGCCTTCATCGAAACCCTCTAGCTTCCTCAGGCACCGGATCTTGCCCCTCAAACTGTCGCTTGCGTACCCAAAGTACGCTGCGCTCCTCTTTCGGGGCAATCTCCGGCACCTGAGAAACCTAGAGCTAAGGCGCCTGAACGCGCCGCTACCTTTGATGTTTAGATTGGGAGAGAGCCATGATAGGGATCGGGATCGATATCGGGTCTACGGCGGCTAAGGCTGCTGTGGTCGACGGGGAGGGTTCGGTGGCGTGGACGTGCGTGCAGCCAACCGGGTTCTCCTCGGTCGATGCTTCCGAGCGGCTGCGCGAGGCACTGGCAGCGGCTGGCTACGACGTGGCTGCCGACGACGTGCGCGTGATCGCGACCGGCTACGGCCGTGTCGCCGTGCCCTATGCGCACAAGGTCGTGACCGAGATCACCTGCCACGGCACCGGTGCCGTGCGCCTGTTTGGCGATCACGGCACGGTGATTGACGTGGGCGGCCAGGACACCAAGGTCATTCAGCTTAAAAGTGGCCGCGTGGCCAAGTTCGCCATGAACGACAAGTGCGCTGCCGGTACGGGGCGCTTTTTGGAGATCATGGCCGACCGTCTGGGTATTTCCCAACAGCAGATGGCCGACCTTGCGCGTTCCGGTGAGCCCACCAAGATCAGCAGCATGTGCACGGTGTTTGCCGAAAGCGAGGTCATCAGCCTGATCGGTCGCGGTGAGCTGCGCGAGAACATTGCACGTGGCGTGATCGACAGCGTGGTCTCGCGCGTGGCGACCATGGCCGGGCAGGCCGCGGGCGCCCCGTACTACCTGACCGGTGGCCTGTGCGAGAACGCCTTCGTGGTGGAGCGGTTGGGCGAGCTGCTGGGGTCGCCGGTGACCACCTCGCCCCAGGCTCGCTTTGCCGGAGCGATTGGCGCGGCGATTCGCGCACAGGCGCTCAATTAATGCATCCGCCGCAGGCTCGCATTCATGCGTATACTGGGAGAAAATGATTGACCGATGAGAGGAGGTATCGATGGCTGACGATCAGATTAGGCTCACGTCTATGACGGCCGCGAGCGGTTGAGCCGCTAAGTTGGCTCCTGGAGCCCTCGCCCAGGTCCTGGGCGACTTGCCAAATGTGCATAACGACAACTTGCTCGTGGGGTTCGATACCTCTGACGATGCGAGCGTCTTCCGCGTAGGGGAGAACCTGGGGCTTGTGCAGTCCATCGACTTCTTCCCGCCGATGGTCGACGATCCGTTTCTGTTTGGCCAGATTGCCGCGGCCAACTCGCTGTCGGACATCTACGCCATGGGCGGGCGGCCGAGCCATGCCATGAACCTACTCTGCATACCCAGTTGTCTGGGCATCGAGGGTGCCGGTCAGATTCTGGCGGGCGGCGCCGACAAGTGCGTCGAGGCGGGTTGCTCCATCGCGGGCGGCCATACCATCAACGACGACGAGCCCAAGTATGGCCTGTCTGTGAGCGGCTTTGTCGCGCTCGACCGCATGCTCGCCAACAGCGGCGCACGCGTGGGCGATGTTCTGCTGCTGACCAAGGCGATCGGCTCGGGCATTATCACCACGGCCATTAAGGGCGAGCTCATCGAGCAGGACGAGGCCGCGGCCATGTTTGACTCGATGCGCACCCTCAACGAGGCTCCGATTCGTCTGGCCGAGGGACTTGAGCTTCACGGCTGCACCGACATTACGGGCTTTGGTCTGATCGGGCACGCGTGCGAGATGGCCGAGGGCTCGGGCGTGCAAGTTGAGCTTGCGTCGGGGGCGGTACCGCTCTTTGACCAGGTGCTCGACATGGCGCGTCTGGGCATTATCCCCGCGGGCTCCTACTGCAACCAGGACTTCTTTGGCCCGCGCGTGGCTGCCGACGAGGACCTGGAGCCGGGCATGCTGGATGCGCTGTACGATCCGCAGACGTCTGGTGGCCTGCTTATCGCGGCACCTGCTGCCGATGTGGATGAGCTTGCGCGCCGTCTGCATGCCGAGGGTCGCATCGCCGCCGTCGTCGGTCGCGTGTGCGAGCCGGTGCCAGGCGGTCCTGCCGTTCGCGTTGTGCATTAAGGAAAACCGTTTATGCGACCGCCTACTGTTCTGGGCGGTCCCTTTTGAAAGGAAAAACTATGTCTACCAAGATTGAAGTCAATGCCATGGGCGAGGCCTGCCCGCTGCCCGTCGTCAAGACGCTCAAAGCTCTGAAGCAGCTCGATGGCGAGGGCACCGTCGTGACCTCGGTCGATAACGAGACCGCCGTCAAGAACATCTCCAAGATGGCGCAGGAGAAGGGTTGCACGGCCTCGGTCGAGAAGGTTTCTGACGCCGAGTGGCACGTGACCGTGGCGACCTCTGGCGCCGTTGCCGTGGCCGATCCCGAGCAGGATGGCGCTGTCTTCTGTAATGCCAGCGCCGGCAAGGGCAAGCTCGTCATTTCCGTCTACACCGACTGCATGGGCCGCGGCGACGATGAGCTGGGCCACAAGCTCATGAAGGCCTTCATCTTTGCCGTGACGCAGCAGGAGGAGCTGCCCGCGACTATGCTGTTTTACAACGGCGGTGCCAAGCTCACCGTCGAGGGCTCGCCGGTGCTCGATGACCTGAAGGGCTTGGCGGAGCAGGGTGTCGAGATTCTCACCTGCGGTACCTGCCTGGACCACTTTGGCATTAAGGACCAGCTTGCGGTGGGCGAGGTCACCAACATGTACGTGATCGTGGAGAAGATGGAGCAGGCCGTGCGCGTCGTGCGCCCGTAGCGTATTGGTTGGAGTTGCCATGAGGGAGAAGCGCCCGGCGCTTGTTATCACGTTTCCCACCACGGCGGCCGCCGTGGGCTGCGAGTCCCTGTGCATCGAGCGCGGCCTTCCCGGGCGAACGATTCCCGTGCCCGGGGAGGTCGCTGCCGGCTGCGGTCTGGCGTGGAAGGCGTTGCCTGCCGATGAGGAACTGCTGCGCAGCGAGCTTACCGCGGCGGGCGTTCCCACCGAGGGCTATACCGTGATTGATATGTGGGAGGTCGTGCGATGATCTACCTGGATAACGCGGCGACGACCATGCACAAGCCGCAGACGGTCATCGATGCCGTGACGCAGGCGATGTGCTCGCTCGGCAATGCCGGGCGCGGCGCGACGTCGGGTGCGCTCGACGCGGCGCGTACCATCCACGGCTGTCGCGCCAAGCTCGCGCGCCTTTTGGGTTGCCCGAGGGCGGACCATGTGTGCTTTACGCCCAACTCCACCGCGGCACTCAACACCGCCATTAATGGCGTGGTGCGCCGCGGCGACCGCGTGGTCACAACGGTGCTCGAGCACAACTCGGTGCTACGGCCGCTCAACCGCCTGGCGGCAGAGCAGGGTGTGACCGTTGAGCATGCGGGCTGCGACGCGAACGGCGTGCTCGACTACGACGAGCTCGAGCAGCTGGTCACGCCGGGCACGCGTGCCGTGGTGGTGACGCACGCCTCCAATGTGACCGGCAACGCGGTCGACATTGCGCGCGTGGCTGTCATGGCCCATGCGGCCGGCGCGCTCGTGATCGTCGATGCCTCGCAGTCTGCCGGCACGGCGCATATCGATATGCAGGCCATGGGGCTCGACGTGGTGTGCTTTACCGGCCACAAGGGGCTCATGGGTCCGCAGGGGACCGGCGGCCTGGCCGTGGCAGAGGGCATTGACGTGGCGCCGTGGGCCATGGGCGGCACGGGCGTGCACAGTTTCGATGCGGTGCAGCCGC
>USOF01000098.1 GCA_900556285.1 uncultured Collinsella sp.
GAGACAGGTCGCGCAGCGTGCTCGGCACGTCGCCGGCCACGATACGCTGGGCGATACCCTCGACGATGGCCGTCTTGCCGACGCCTGGCTCGCCTATGAGCACGGGGTTGTTCTTGGTGCGGCGGGACAGGACCTGAATAGTACGACGGATCTCGTCGGTACGGCCGATGACCGGGTCGAGCTTGCCGGCGCGGGCCAGATCGCAGATGTTGCGACCGTACTGCTCCAACGCCTCAAACTGAGTCTTGTCCTCGGCAGACGTCACGCGGTCATCGCCGCGCAGCTCCTCATAGACCTGCTCGATGCGCTCCTTGGTCACGCCGGCGTCGCGCAGAACGCGGCCGGCCTCGCCCTTGTCCTCGGCAAGCGCCATCAGCAGATGCTCAGTCACCACAAAGCTGTCGCCCATCTTGGTGGCCTTCTTCTCGGCCTTTTCGATGACGCGGACGAGCTCGTTGGACAGGCCCATCTGCTGGCCCTCGCCCGAAACCTTGGGCGCGTGGTCAATGGCATCTTGTGTGGAGCGTGCGAGCTGGGCCGGGTCGGCACCGATGCGCTCGATAATCACGGAGATATTGCGCTCGCCGGCACCGAGCAGGGCAGACAGCAGATGAATCGGCTCCACCGCGCCGGCCTGCGCATCGGCAGCCGTGCTCATGGCGGTCTGCAGCGCCTCGCGCGACGTCATTGCTAGCTTATCGATTCTCATGGAATCACCTCTCTTGGGGTAGCCGCCCTACGGGGCGGCTTCACGTTGTTCGAGAAGTATTGTTGCCAGCTTTGCGCGATCTTATACACAAATCTAAGTCTCTATATATAAGATTTTCTGAGTGATTGATGGATAGGGTACTGAGACGTCGGTCCACTGTATCCCCGACGCCCGTTTGTCTCAATCTGTAACATCTAATCGGCAAATAGGGCTCTATCTGTTACAAATCGAGACGAGCAGAAAACACCCAAAATCGAAAATCTAAATCTGTAACACCAGGCCCACTTTTAGCGGCCAAGATGTTACAGATCGAGACAGACCGAAAACCACCACAAAGAGGGCAGGCACCTTTGTGGTGGTCGCGGTCTCTACTCCTTCGCCGAACCCGTACTTCCCGATTCGACGGTCCAGGGCATCTCATCCTCGAACAGCCATGTACGGGCAGACCCACTATCGCGTGCAGTCTGCGGGTCAGGCAAGCAGGTCTGTTTATAGGCATCTTGGATACACTGACCCATAAAATCGTTGAGCTCGGTCTGGTCGCCCTCCATGACATAGGCGACATCGCCGTCCATGATGTAGATGCCCGGACCCTCATTGCCCTCGTAGCCCGGATCGTACGAGACATCACATAACTTTGCGCCGTTTGCAGTGTCCAGCTCGATGGAAGAGTGGCATCCGCCAACCATGTCGTTCGCTTTTGCCCGATAGGACGCATATCCGTACCAACGCTTAAATGTTTTGCCCTTGAGTAGCTCGGACGCCCTATCGATCAGGCTTGTATCCGTGGTATAGCGCATGGCCCCAAGCTGAATACGCGGATAATTGCTAATACCCAGCACAGCCGGCTGCTCATCAAAATCAACGGTAATGGTCTCGGGCTTGTCGTCGCCGGTCAGAAGTTCGACAGATTGAGTCACAGGCTTGACCACCGGCTCCGTCACCGCAGCAGGTAGAAATGCCATACCGACAGCGCCCGCGCCAACCACAGCGATCGCAAGCGCCAAGACAATCAATCCAATACGGGCAGGACTTCTCACAGCAAAGCACCTCACAATGCAAGCCTTCACCACCTGCACTAATGATATCGCCAGCCAGCACTATTACCTAAAGGAGCCGCGCGCTCCTCACCACCACAAGGGGGACAGGCACCTTTGTGGTGGTTTTCGACGCTAACGGTCGACCATCTCGCGCCATGAGATTAAACTTGAATTGTTCTCTGAACATATCCATTTCTGCCTATCCTCAACAGATCTTTGTCTCGAGGAGCGCATATGAAGCCGTCTCATTCCACCGGTCGCAACGTCATCGCCATTCTCGCCATACCCATCGTGATGCTCTTCCTTATCGTCATCACGCCCTTTTCTTTTGGTATCGCCTCGCCCTTCGATCTTTGCGGGATGATCGACGCCGGCTCGCGTGCCACCTCGCTCTCCTTTGTCTGCCGTGGCGTGTTCTACGAATATGCAATTCCCACCGGAAGTTGGCAGTCCAAGTTACCGTTGCTCGGCAAGGTCGACGGATGCTCCCCCTATTTCTGCCTTGAACCTCAGGCGCTAAACTATCTGATCGACGACCAGCCACTCGGCTCCATCACCCTCGCCTACGACTACGCACCAAACACCGATGAGCGCCACATGAACCAAGTCCTCGACAAGCTGCTTGGACAGTGCGGGCTCACCGCGGAAGCCGGTCGAACCATCTATAGCAACCAGAAATTAAAGCGAACAGAACTCCGCCGTGTCGGAAAAATCAAAGGGCGAAACGGGGCTGCCTACTGGCAGGCCTGGGCGACACGCGACAAGAGCGAATTCGGGCACAGCACCTATACGGTCACCGTCTACACCAAAGATGGAATCAAGGACGATGTTGACGATTTCGCGTCATCCAAACTCGGCATCCCCAAAACAACCAAACCCGCCAGCCCAGATGAAATTCTGTAGAGACGCTCATTAGAATGTCGTTCAACGAGCACGGCAACATCGAGCTCGCCCCCCACCACCACAAAGGAGACAGGAGCCTTTGTGGTGATCTTCGGCCCCGGCGTTCACCATCTCGATCTATAACATCTAGCTGCCGTTTTGGACCTCAGATGTTACAGATCGAGACGAAATGTTCAGCAGTTCCCGTTTATCTAAATCTGTAACAACTACTCGGCAAATAAGGGTCTACCTGTTACAGAACGAGACAACAAAAACCGCCACAAAGGTGTCTGCCCCCTTTGTGGCGGTTTTCGACAAAAAGAAGCCGCCCCGACAACAGAGGCGGCATCAAGCAAGTCTATTTTTAGCGTCCCTCAAGACCCAACGAGAACGTCGCGGTAGCCCCGGACACACCTTTCCCTCGGGCGACCCTCGCGAAGCGCGTGAGCACGAGGGAAAGGTGTGTCCGGGGCGTACAGCAACGTTACTCGGCAGCGGCCTTGAACTTGTTGTAGTTGATCAAGCAGCCGGCCTTGACGATGGCACGCTCTTCGGCCGTCATATCGGCAATGTAGAGCCCAATCTGCTCGACCGTACCGTCGGCACGCACCACGTAGGCGGCGATGTCCTTTAGGTCGCCATCGAGCGCGGCGCGGATACCCGGCACAAAGACGTAATCGCCCACCTCAAAGTTGGGCTCGGCCTCCATCTGGAAAGGCACCATGCCCCAGTTCATCACGTTGGAGCGATAGCGCTTGGTGGCGTACTCGTGGACGATGTTGGCCAGGCCGCCAATCACGCGCTGGCAGCTCGCGGCCTGCTCGCGGGCAGAACCGTCACCGGGCTTCTTGGCATAGAGCATGGAGCCGTACTCAGTCGCCTTGGCATCGGCCGCGACACCCGCGCCGGTCAGCGCCTCAAACACGCTGGCAAGCTCGGCATCGAGTGCCACCAGGTCGCCCGCTGCCTCGCCGGCAATGCGGCGCTTTTCCACCGCGTCGACCTCCTTGGAGCGGCCCACGTAGGCAGGGTCGCGACGGCTGAGCGTAAACTCGGCCAGACCCAGCGGGTTGGAGCGGAAGGAGCTCGTCTCGCCCGAGGGAATGAGCTCGTCGGTCGTAGTGACCGGGTCCATGATCTTGGAGCACACCTTGAGCAGGATGTCGTCGCCGAGAGGCTCCATCGCAGGCCACGGCTTGATGTTGGGACCCTCGACCAGCTCGTCGGCAGGCTCCGCCTTGCCAAAGCCCCAGTACACGCGCTTCTTGTACGGCGCGTCGTCAAAGGTGTACTCGCAGGCCTCGTCCCAAGTCTCCTCGGGCAGGTCGGTCGCTGGCGTCAGGATGCCGCCGTTGGCAGCCGTCGCCGCAATGGAGCGGGCGTCCATCAGGGCCACGGCGCTCAGCTGGCCATTACCCGGCTTGGAACCCTCGCGGTTGGGGAAGTTGCGCGTGGTGTGGCGGATGGACAGGCCGTTGTTGGCAGGCGTGTCGCCGGCACCGAAGCACGGGCCGCAGAACGCCGTGCGCACGATCGCGCCGGCCTCCATAAGGTCGTACATGTAGCCGCGGCGCGTGAGCTCGAGCGCCACGGGCTGACTCGTGGGATAGACCGACAGCGAGAACTCGCCGCAGCCGGTGTTGGCGCCCTTGAGCACGCGGGCAGCCTGGACCACGGAGTCGTAGTTGCCGCCCGAGCAGCCGGCGATGACGCCCTGCTGCACGTGCAGCTTGCCGTCGACGATCTTGTCGAGCAGGCTAAAGTGTGTCTTGCCCTCGCCGATCTTGGCTGCCTCGAGCTCGACCTCGTGCAGGATGTCCTCGAGGTTCTCGTTGAGCTCGTCGATCTCAAAACCGTTGGAAGGATGGAACGGCAGGGCAATCATAGGCTTGATGCTCGACAGGTCGACCTCGACGCAGCCGTCGTAGTAGGCGACATCGGCGGGCTTGAGCTCGCGATAGTCGTCGCCGCGGCCGTGCATGGTCAAAAACGCGTGCGTGTCCTCGTCGGTGGCCCAAATGGAGGAGAGGCAGGTGGTCTCGGTGGTCATGACGTCGACGCCGTTGCGGTAGTCGGTCGTCATGCTCGCGATGCCGGGGCCCACGAACTCCATGACCTTGTTCTTGACGTAACCCTTGGCAAAGACGGCGCGGATGATGGCGAGCGCTACGTCGTGCGGGCCGACGCCGGGGCGCGGGGCACCCGTGAGGTAGATGGCCACGACGCCGGGATAGGCAACGTCGTAGGTATCGCGCAGCAACTGCTTTGCCAGTTCGCCGCCGCCCTCGCCCACGGCCATGGTGCCCAGGGCGCCGTAGCGGGTGTGCGAGTCGGAACCCAGGATCATCTTGCCGCAGCCGGCGAAGTTCTCACGCATAAAGGAGTGGATGACCGCGATGTGCGGCGGGACGAAAATGCCGCCGTACTTTTTGGCAGCCGAGAGGCCAAAGACGTGGTCGTCCTCGTTGATGGTGCCGCCCACGGCGCACAGCGAGTTGTGGCAGTTGGTGAGCACGTAGGGCAGCGGGAACTGCTCCATGCCCGAAGCGCGCGCCGTCTGGATAATGCCGACGAAGGTGATGTCGTGGCTCGCCATGGCGTCGAAGCGGATCTTGAGCGCCTCGGGGTCGCCCGACGTGTTATGTGCCTGAAGAATCGAATAAGCGATGGTGCCGCGCTTGGCATCCTCGGGCGTCTGCGCAATGCCGCGCTCTGCAGCCTCGGCCGCAGGCACAACTTCGCTGCCGCCGCGCAGGTAGATGCCGTCCTCGTACAGCTTGACCATACTGTCTCCCACTCTGCCCAAAAGATTTGGGCGCATAGCATACATTCGTTCAATATCGTGCCATAGAACGGTTGCAAGTGGGTTACGAATCTGCACGTTCACTTTATCTCAGTAAAGCACAGAACGAGCCTAGTGTGAGCCAGCAGATTTAGTGCAAGAGTGTCCCTTCCGACTAGTCATTTAAGAACGTCCCCAATGACTATAAGAACGTCCCCAATGACTACCCTACCGTATCCGGAGCAAGGCAACGCCGCAGGTAGAGGACGGACAGACACTATGACCCAATCCAGGGGCACGGAAACGACAGGAGCCC
>USOF01000099.1 GCA_900556285.1 uncultured Collinsella sp.
GCGATGAGGCGGCAGCGATGGCGGCACGGGCGGTCTCCACGGCCATATGACGCAAGCCGTGCGCCTCGAGCGCGGCAACAATAAGATTGCGGACAGCGGGGTCGTCCTCAACGACCAAGATGAGCGGTTTTACGGCAGAGTTCGGCACAGCGCTACTCCTTATCAAACGAAACGTCGGCGACGGGAAGCTCAATCGTAAAGACCGAGCCGTGCGGGTCCGCCGCGGCAACCTCTATGCTACCGCCATGCGCCAGCGCAATGGAGCGGCAGAGCGAAAGCCCCAGGCCCACACTACGGTGGCTGTCGGCCAGGCCATGGTTGGCGGTATAGAACGACTCGAAGATGCGCTCGCGATCCTCGGGTGCGATGCCTGGACCATCATCGGCCACCGAGCACGCCACGCGTCCATCGTCGACGCTAATCGAAATCATGATATGCGAGCCTGCGGGCGTATAGGTGATGGCGTTGTTCACCAGATTGACCACCAGCTGCACCATCAGGCGCGCATCGACGTTGACGAGCGCCGGCTCATCGCACGCCACCACCTTAAGGTCGTGCTCGCGCACGGCAGGGTTCACGTGGCGCAGCGCCTCCTCGACGATATCGTCCATGAGCTCGAGCGTGGTCGACAGGCGCATACCGCCGCCCTCGAGCTTGGTGATGGCGAGCAGGTTCTCGACGGTGGCGTTGAGCCATTGCGCATCCGAGCGAATGGACAAGAGCAGGCCGCGGCGCGTTTGGGCGTCGAGCACGGCGGTGCCGGTCGAGCCCTGGTCGAGCAGCACATCGGCATTACCCGAAATACTGGTGAGCGGCGTGCGCAGGTCGTGCGAGATGGAGCGCAGCAGGTTGGCGCGCAGCTGCTCATTTTTGGCAAGCACCGCCGCCTCCTCGCGGGCCTCCATGGCGCGGGCGCGATCGAGCGCCAGCTCGCCTTCGCTCACGATAGCATCGGCAAGTGTCCGCTCCTCGTGCGTCAGCACGTCGGGCTCGGCAACGATAGCCAGCACGCCCACCACCGAGGCGGGGTCGCCCGAGCGCGCGAAGCCGTCGCCTGTGCGAACCGTCAGGTAGATGCCATAAAACGCCGAGCCGCCGAACGTAGCATCGAGCGGCGTTCCCACATAGGCGGACGCCGAGAGCCGCGGTGGCATCTGCGGCGCCAGCTCGTGCACCGGCGCGGCATCGCCCACGGCCGTGTATGTCGCACGCGGCAGCAGGTCATCGCCCTCGGCGTCGGCGCTGTACCACACGACCGGACAGCCCGAAAGACGCGCCAGCTGCGTGGCCATGGCGTGAACGATCTGCTGCTCGTCGGCGCAGCGCTGCAACATGCGATTGGTCTCGAGCACCATATGCGTGCGGCGGTCGCTGGCGGCAGCCTGTGCCAAGGCGCGGCGCAGGGCCAACGCAATCGAGCTCGACACAAGCGAGACCACGAACATGATGAAGAACATGCCGGGATAGCCGCGGTCGATAAGCGACAGCGAGTAGCGCGGGTCGACAAACAAGAAGTTGTAGAGCGCCACGGCGGCAGCCGAGCTCAGCAAGCAATACAGGCGACTCCAGGTAAAGAATGCGCACAGCTGAACGGCGAACACATAGACGATCATGATGCTCGGCGCGAGACCCGGATGGTCGAGCAGCGCGCCCACAATCGTCGCCGCGACCAGCAGCCCCACCGACACGCAGATATCGTACAGGGGGCCGCGACGCGTCATCGTAGTGCGCCGCCACCAAAAGTTCTCGGCAATATCACCGTCCGCACGGACGTCCATCAGCGCCCCGCCCCTCTCTCAAAAACAAAAACCACCACAAAGGGACAGGCACCTTTGTGGTGGTTTCCCTTGTGGTGGTTCCAAGTGTATAGCCTTTGCAACCTGCGGTCGCTAGACAAACAGCACGTGCGCGAGCAGGGCACACACGCACACCGCTCCAAATACCAGTGCCACGATCGAAATTACGCGATCGGCCATATCCATGTTGGCACGATTCGTAAAGAACCGATCTTCGGCGGCGTCGACGCGCGCCTCACGCACCATTTCGACCACCGCCTCACGGCCATCGAGCGCCTTTGTATCCATGTTTACCTCCCCGGCCTCATGCTTATCCATCAAAAACCAACTCCGTGTAGCCGCCGACGTCTACGGCCGCTCGTTGGGGGCCAGGCGCTGCATCTTGTTCACGGCCTTGAACTTGGTGAACAGCGGCACGTACTCAAAGCTCACGTTGGAGTTCTCCAGGCCGTACCAACGCGCAGGCGTGCCGGCGGCGCGGCGGATGATGTACTTGAGCGTGATGGCCGTACGCTCGCTCGGCTCCACATCGCTTTCGGGCGCCAGAAGCTTACGGATCAGGACGAACTTGAACGTGCCGATGTTACCCGGATCCTTGTAGACCGAGTAGTCATGCGTCTGCGGCGGCAGCTCGCCGGTGGCAGCCAGGTCCTGAACGACCTGACGCAGGTAGGCATTGACGCGCTGGTTGATCTTGTAGCCCAGGTACAGATGCACGCGGAACACGTAATCGGTGCCGAACGTCTCGACCGAATAGGCAAAGGTGTGCGGTTCGTCCATGGTCTCGACATTCACAAACCACCAGGCGCGGGCGCGCTTGGGATGCTTGTCCAAGATCGAATAGACGATATCGCGGTCGATGTAGTCGGTATGGGTGTCCTTGGTCAGGTACACGACGTTGTCGCTCATGCGCTCGTAACGGTCGTCGTCGCGCAGGCGCTTGAGCTGCGGCAGGTAGCTGCGCAGCGGCAGCAGCGTAAACTGGCGCTGCTCAACAGCCGTACCGTTGTACCAGCACACCATGATGCCCATGATGAGCGCGGCCATGAGGATGGTGAAGTAGCCGCCGTGGAAGAACTTGGTAAGTGAGCTCACGAAGAAGAAGCCTTCGAGCAAAAGGAAGAAGGCCGCGAAGATCCACGGAGCAACCTTGAGCTTGCGCTCCTCGTGCAGGTAGAAGAAGAGCAGCAGCGTGGTGCACATCATAGTCAGCGTAATGGCAAGGCCGTAGGCGGCTTCCATATGCGCCGAGTTCTGGAACAGCAGCACCACGATGACGCAGCCGACAAGCATGACGTTGTTGACCATGGGGATGTAGAGCTGGCCCTTGGTCTCGGCAGGGTAGAAGACCTGCATGTGCGGCATGAGGTCCAGACGGCTGGCCTCGGACACCAGCGAGAATGCGCCGGTGATGAGCGCCTGCGAGGCAATGATGGCCGCGACGGTGGAAAGGCCGACGGCAAACGGGCGCAGGCCCGGGGCGAGCATCTGGTAGAACGGGTTGAGGTCGGCAATGCCCATGAGCTCGGGGTTGGCAGCGTTGTTCATAAGCCAAGCGCCCTGGCCCATATAGGAAAGCAGCAGGCAGCACTTAACGAACGGCCAGGTAGCGTAGATGTTGCCGCGGCCGACGTGGCCCATGTCGGAGTAGAGCGCCTCGGCACCGGTGGTGGCGAGGAAGCAGCTGCCCAGAATCATGATGCCCGCGTGGTTGTTGGGGCTCAGCAAAAAGGCGATGCCGCGCACCGGGTTGAGGCACAGCAGCACGGCGGGGTGCTGGAAGACAAAGAACAGACCCGTGCCGCCCAGGAACAGGAACCACAGCGTCATGATGGGGCCAAAGGCGTGACCGATCTTGGCCGTACCGATGCGCTGTACCAAGAAGAGCACGATGATGATGGCGAGCGTAATGGCGACGACGCGGCCTTGGTCATCGCCCAGCACGGCATGGACCGCCGGGATGGTGCGCAGGCCCTCGATGGCCGTGGTAACGGTAACGGCCGGCGTGAGGATGCCGTCGGCGAGCAGCGCGGCGCCACCTAGCATGGCGGGGATGATAAGCCACTTGCCACAGCGCTTGACCAGACTGTACAGGGCAAAGATACCGCCCTCGCCATGGTTATCGGCGCGCAGCGAGATGAGCACATACTTGATGGTGGTCAGCAACGTGACCGTCCACACGACAAGGGAGAGCGCGCCGAGCACGAACTCCTCCGTGACGCTTCCGATGCCGCCGTTGCCGGCAACGAGCGCCTTGGTTACATACATAGGGCTGGTGCCGATATCGCCGTACACCACGCCCAGCGTGACGAGCATCGCCGAGATGCTCACAGGAATCGCAGCGTGCGAAGCTGCCTCCTTGGCCTTTTGTTCCATAAGCCGGTTTCCTCCCAACTTTAATGTTCGAAGGAATTATAGGTAATCGGCCCATGTTTGAATGGCACTGTTTTCCCAGCTAGATAAACATTTATACGGCCTTTAAGCCACCTCGGCGATATGGAATGTGACAAAGGGACTGTCTCTTTGTCGCATCCGTCATTTTCCGAGCCAATTTTTGAACCACCACTCCATGGAGCGGCTCATCTCGGCCATAAAGGGACTCGTGTGCTTGCGGGTATAGATGTCCACGACGCGCTCCCCCACCACGCGGGCATGCGGACGGAACATCGCGTCCATCTCGGCTACCTGCGCGTCCATAGTCGCAGCATCGGCGCGGCAGTAGCGCTCCTCGTGCACCAGGTTCACCACGGGATGCGCAATGGCCGGACGCTCCTTACGGGGCGTGCCGATGATGAGCATCGACAGCGGCATGGTATACGGAGGCAGATCGAGCAGCTCGGCCACTTCCTCGGCATTCTCGACGATATCACCGATGTAGCAGCTCCCCAGGCCCAGGGCCTCGGCGGCGACCACGGCGTTTTGCGCAGCGATCACGGCGTCCTGGGCCGCGATGGCAAAGTCACCCAAACCCGGTGCACGGCGGGGCGCCTTGCCCGTGCGCTCTACAAACTCGGGCTCAAAGCAGCCCACGTGCTCAAACAGATCGATCCACTTGGCATAGTCGACCACAAATATAAGTGCCCAGGGCGCCTTGGCGATCATGGGCTGGTGGTCGCACAGGTCGGCCAGACGATCCAGCGTAGCCTGCTCGCGAATGCTCACGATGGAATACATCATCATGGCGCCCGCCGACGGCGCGCGACTCGCCGCATGCAAAATTGCCGCCCGCTGCTCGTCGGTCACCGCCACGGGACGGTCGTCGTCATCACGCGCGAAGGCACGCGTGGAGGAACGGTGCTCCAACGTGTCCAGCACCGCATTGCCCGTCATCTCGACCGGATAGCCGCCCGCGTCCATGCCAGCGTCCACGTCACCCGCACTCGTCATACAAGCCCGTTCGTTCATCGCCTCATCCTCGCCAATTCTTTAAGAAGCCTTTACGTTTCCGTGTAATTCCCGTCCATTATCGCGCAGGTCGCCACTACATTGCGCCACACCGTCACACGTGCGCGTTAATATGGCTGGTTGTTGTGCGCAGACACCAATTGCAGCGCATATCTTGGTAACAATCGGGTAAACCCCCGCTTTCGTACGTTTTAGTTTGTGAGGAGTCTCAGCATGTTCGCTGCCGCCATCTCGCTCGTCGGTCTTGCGGCGACCGTCTACCTTGTCTTGCGCGAGGCCAAGGCCATTCGCGCTCAGTCGGGCACCGTTGCCAAGGGCGCCTTCGCCTGGAGCGTCGCCTTTGGCCTGTTCCAGCTCTTTTTGACCGTCTGGGGCGCTATTGGCCTCGTCGCGCAGAACGAGCCGCTCGCCTTCGTGATGCTCATCCTGACCAACGCCATCCTCACCGGCTGCGCTTGGG
>USOF01000100.1 GCA_900556285.1 uncultured Collinsella sp.
CGTTGGCGGGGTCGATACCGAAGGCCTCGACCTTCTCGAGTGCGGTGGAAACGGCGACGAAGTGCTTGGCAACGGCGCCGGCGTTCTGCTCATCGGAACCGTCGATGGCGCCCTGAGCCTTGAGCTGCTCGAGCATCCAGGTCTTGACCTCGCGGGCGTTGGTGAGGGTCTCGAGCGTGGTGAAGGTCTTGGAGACGATGATCACGAGCGTGGTCTCGGGATCCAGGCCCTTGAGCTTCTCTGCCTGATCGTTGGGGTCGATGTTGGAGATATAGCGGCAATCGATACCGGCGTCGGCATAGGGACGCAGGGCCTCGTAAGCCATGACCGGGCCCAGATCGGAGCCGCCGATGCCGATGGACACCAGGTGCTCGATCTTCTTGCCGGTAACGCCCTTCCACTCACCGGAGCGCACGCGCTCGGCGAAGGCATACATGCGATCGAGGACCTCGTGCACGTCGGCGACGACATCCTGGCCGTCGACGATGAGCTGGCCCTTCTCGCTTGCCGGACGGCGCAGCGCGGTGTGCAGGACGGCGCGGTCCTCGGTGGTGTTGATGTGCTCGCCGGAGAACATGGCGTCGCGGCGCTCCTCGAGCTTCACCTCGCGGGCAAGATCGCACAGCAGCTTGACGGTCTCATCGGTCACCAGGTTCTTGGACAGATCGAAGTGCAGGTCACCGGCGTCAAAGCTCAGCTTGTTCACGCGCTCGGCATCGGCGGCGAACCAGGCCTTGAGGTCGATACCTTCAGCCTCGAGCTTCTCCTGATGAGCCTCGAGTGCCTTCCAAGCGGCAGTCGACGTAGCATCGATAGGTGCGGCAACAGTTGCCATAGAGTCCTCCTCAGCATACGGGCGCACGCCTCCATGCGCCCGGACATTCAGATGCCACTATTCTAGCGCAGGTCAAGACTACAATCAGCGAGCGTTGCCAATCGGCCCCCAAACGGCAACCGATCAAAAAGGGACAGGCTTATTTTGGCAGGTCAAACGCTTTACCAACCAAAAATAACCCGTCCTTTTATGGCAAATATTAGGCCGCGGCGCAGACGCTACCGAGTAACTCACGCAGAGGAGACCCGATGCCCTCCAGCAGTTCGGGCGCGATAATGGCAAAAACGGGAACCTCGCCGGTGCCCACGACAGCAGGCACCTTGCCCTCCGAGACAATGCATCCATAAGGCACAAAGCCGTCTTCGCCGGCATCGAGCGCCGCCATGCGACGCGCGAGCTCGCGCGCAAAGCCCGCCGTATCGGCATCGCCGATCGCCAGGACAAAGTCCACGCCTTCGTCGGTCGCCAGGGCCACGGCTTCGTCGATCAGTTCGTCTCCCCCATCGCCCCCGACCAAGCCGCAGCGAAAAAGCACGCGTTCGAGCAGAGCTCGATCAAGCGAGCCGAGCGCCGCCGAGACGAGCTCATCGTGCGTATGTTTGTCACCGCCCAACACGACCAGCGCCTTGGTGCCACCGTAGTGAGCGACCAATCGTCCGCACCAGCGAGCCACGTCTCCATCCGCAACAAGGCGCGTCGGCATACCAAACCCATAGTTGACCATCTTTCCCACAGCCCTTCCGTGCGTATAGGCGGTATCAATCGTTAGGCTCATGCTACGAAGCGAGCTTTTCCGAGCTGTTTCGCGCTCTTTAGGGCTGCGTTAAAAACCCGATGCAGCTGTACGACTATACCTGCCAAAAAGGGACAGGTTTTGACGATGTCCGGATGAGCGGGTATTATCGAACATGTATTCGATAAGAACATGTGTTTGATGAAAGGGCACGGATGGCGCACGAGCAGCACACCTATATCTGCATCGACCTCAAGACGTTTTATGCCAGCGTCGAGTGCGTCGATCGTGGGCTCGATCCGCTCACCACCAACCTGGTCGTTGCCGACGAATCGCGCGGGCGCACGACCATCTGCCTCGCCATCACACAGGCTATGAAGGACTTAGGGATTCACAACCGCTGCCGCCTATTTGAGATTCCCGATGGCATCGACTACATCACGGCCGTACCGCGCATGCAGCATTACATGGAGGTGTCGGCGAAAATCTACGGTATCTATCTGGAATACGTCAGCCCCCAGGACGTGCACGTCTACTCCATCGATGAGTGCTTTATCGACGTGACGCCCTATCTGGACCTCTATCACACAGATGCGGAAGGGTTCGCCTGCACGCTGCGCGACGAGGTCCTCGCGCGCACCGGCATCACGGCGACGGTCGGCATCGGCCCCAACCTATTCCAGGCCAAGGTGGCGCTCGATATCACCGCCAAGCACGTGCCCAGTCGCATCGGCAAACTCGACGACGAGACCTTTCGCAAGGAGATCTGGCCCCATCGCCCCATCACCGACATCTGGGGCATCGGCCCCGGCGTGGCAGCCCGACTCGAAAAGTATGGCGTCTACGACCTGATGGGCGTCGCCGCACTCGACGAGAACCTGCTCTACGACGAACTCGGCGTCAATGCCGAATATCTTATCGACCACGCCTTCGGGCGCGAGCCGACAACCATCGCCGATATCCAAGCCTATCGCCCGCAGGCAACTTCGACCACCACAGGACAGGTGCTCTCGAAGGGTTATGCCTACGAACAGGCCTATACCGTCTTGCGTGAGATGGTCGACAACGCCGTTTTAGATTTGGTCGATAAGCACGTGGTCTGCGACAGTATCTCGCTCTTTGTGGGCTACGCGAGCGAACGCGCCGACATACGCCGCCTCGACGCCAGCGGTACAGCGCAGTATGTGGACGGATGCGGGCACCTGCGCTCGAGCACATCGAGTATCGAACCCACCGCAACCGCCGGCCCCGAGCTCGCGCCCCGTGCGCCCAAGCCCGTCCAGCGCGATGACGAACGGCGTCGCCTGGTGCGCGAAGCGCAGGCAATCGATGGCATCTTTGTGGGAGAGCATGGCGGCAAACCGCGCGGTGGCTATGCCGCACTCTTTGCGCACTCTAACGCCTCGCGAAAGCTGCCCGAGCGTACCAATTCGTTTAAGAAGATCGTGGGCTATTTCGATGAGCTCTGGGCGCAGACTGTCGATCCCAAACGACCGGTCAAGCGCATCAACCTGGGATTTGGCAACCTCATGCCCGAGGAATTTGCCACCATCGATCTGTTCAGCGATATCGAGGCCGATGAGCGCGAGCGCGACCTAGCGCGCGCCGTCCTGGCCGTGAAAGGCAAGTACGGCAAGAACGCGCTCGTCAAGGGATTAAGCTTTACCGCCGGCGCCACCGCGCGCGAACGCAACGATCAGGTAGGAGGACATCGTGCCTAAGTCCCAACAACAGCCGATGCGGCCACCGACGCCTTTTGAACGTCTAGCGGACCCCGAGGGAAGACGTCGATCCGCCGACCCCAAGCTCACCGCCAACGGCGCCGTCCGTGCCGGCCGTGCCGCGCAGTTTATGCCCTTTGCCGCCCTCACGGGATACTACGAGCTCGTGCGCAAACAAGAGATCACTGTTGAGCCCAAATGCGAACTCACGGAAGAAAAAGCCCTCGAGCTTTCGAAACAGCTCGAGGGCCTCAAACGCGGCGACCTGGTGCGCCTCACCTATTACGATACGTACGGCTATCGTAGCCGCACGGGCATTCTCGACGAAGTGCTTCCCGCGTTCAAGCTGCTCAAGCTCCGAGACATCGCCATCGACTTCGACGACATCCAAGACATCGAACTGCGCGGACGAGCCTAGCCTAGGAAGCGCATCCAGAGCGACGCTTACAGCGTCATGACGTAGTAGCCCGCGTCTTTCACGGCCGTCTCGAGGACATCACGATCAACCGGCTGCTTAGAGCGCACGCGTGCCGTGTGGTCCGCATACGTCACCGTTGCCCACACGCCATCCAGTGCATTGAGGGCATTGGCTACGTTCTGAGCGCAGCCGTCACAGCTCATGCCGCCGATGAGCAGCTCATCGCTATAGGGATAGTGTGACGCATCGGTATCCACCACAACAACCTTTTTGGCCTTCTTGCCGCTCGCACCATCGCTGCAACAACTCTTCCCGTGTGTCGAAGCGGCAATGCGACGCAGTCCAAAAAACATGCCGACGGCAATGACGGCCAGCACGATGAGATTCGCAGGGTTGAGCAAGTCGCTCATGCGTTCCCCTTTCAAGTAGCCCTAATTTCTAGATACCCCCATGGGGTGTCCCCATCTTAACCCAAAATCATGTCTGTTCGGTCAATTAGTTTCCCTCTTCAAACTTTTTTGTTGACCATGGCTTACTTTCGTGTATAAGTTTTCCTAGGCTAACAACTGAGGACCCGTAAGGAGCATCGTGACTCGAACCATTGACATCCCAACATACCAAACGGCTGTCGTGCGCAACTGCTCCCCTACGCTCGCAGGTATCAAGCCGGCTTCGCTCTTTACCTATCCCGGCGTTTACGCCAACCAAAACGGAAAACGCGGCGCCGCCCATATCGAAGAGCGACGCTCTCGCCTGCTCGCCGTCATAACCCAATGCAACCGCGAGCTCCAGCCACTCGGGATCCATATGAGCGTTTTGGTCTGGCGCCCCTGCGGAGCGCTCATCTATGTGTACCGCCCTGCGGACCTCATGCGATACCTCTCCGACCCCCGTGCCACGACGGCGCTAGCCGCCGAAGGTTACGATGTCCACAACCTGCCCGCATCCCTGGTGCATCTCGCCGCGCGCATCACGCTGGCAAGTAGCAATGCCGCAGAAAGCGCCTATGACGGCAGCGTCTGCGCACTCGCGCGAAATAGACACTGCGATACGGGGTGCATATGCGAGTTCCCCCACGAAATTGGCTATTTTTTGGGCTATCCCTACGAAGATGTCCATCAGTTTATCGTCCAGCACGGCGAAAACTATAAGGTCTTTGGCGCATGGAAGGTATACACAAACGTTGAGCAGGCGCTCACGACCTTCGATTCCTATCGCGCATGCACGCAATACCTTACCTACATCTATCAACAGGGCTGCACCCTGGGACAACTTGTCCAGGCAACCCGATAGAGCATACAAAACGCGGCCGCACGCCGCACAACCGAAAGGAAAACATATGAGCAAGATCGCCGTCGTCTACTGGAGCGGTACAGGCAACACCGAGGCCATGGCAAACGCAGTTGCAGAGGGCATGCGGCAGGCAGGCGCGGAATGCAGCGTCCTGACGTCGGCCGACGTGACCGCGGATACGGTCGCGGCGCTGGAGGCCGTCGCGCTCGGCTGCCCGGCCATGGGCGCGGAGGAGCTGGAGGAGACGGAGTTTGCGCCGATGTTCGACGGGATCAAGTCCGCGCTCGCGGGCAAGGCTGTCGCGCTGTTCGGCTCCTATGGCTGGGGCGACGGAGAGTGGATGCGCACGTGGGAAGAGGACTGCGCCTCTGCCGGCATCCGGCTGGCGGCTGACAGCGTGACCTGCTGCGAAGCGCCGGACGACGAAGCGCTGAGCGCCTGCCAGGCCCTCGGCAAGAAGCTGGCGGAGTAAGGCCGTGGCCGCTTGACAGCGCCCCTGCCGTGTGTGATATAATATGGAAAAACACGACAGGAGGCGCTGATATGCTGCAGATCACAAAGGGCCCGACCCTGCAGGAGGCTCAGATCCCGTTTGCCTGGGTCGAGGTCCGGTATCCGGACAAGGACCGGTGGGACGAGGCGGGCTTTTAT
>USOF01000101.1 GCA_900556285.1 uncultured Collinsella sp.
GTCAGATGTGTATAAGAGACAGACCGAGTACACCGCTCAGGACGACGCCTTCGTGCTCGATTTCTACGCCGCCCACGCCGGTGCCGACGATGCCCAGCTGGTGCACGACGTGCTCACCAACGAGCAGATGTGGGGCGAGGACCTTACGCAGATCGCAGGTCTTGAGGAGTTTGTCGTCAGCGCGCTCGCTGTCGTGCGTGCCGAGGGCGCCAAGCAGGCCTTCGCCAACGCTCAGGCGTAAATTTCCGGCGCAGACGCGGGCGCGGGACGGCGTGCCCGCGTCTCGACTTCTGCTCAACCTGTAGGGTTAGGACCATTTGTAATGAATACTATCCAGATCAATCCGGCCGATAACGTGATCGTTGCGCTGTCGCCGCTTGCCAAGGGCACTGCCGTCGCGGTTCCCGGGGTGGGCGAGGTCGCTGCCGCGGAGGATATTCCGCAGGGCCACAAGATGGCCGTGCGTGCCATTGCGGCGGGGGAGAACGTTGTCAAGTACGGTCTTCCTATCGGCCATGTGACGGGCGACATCCAGCCCGGTCAGTGGCTTCATACGCATAACGTCAAGACCAACCTTTCGGGCGAGGTCGAGTACGTTTACAATCCGACGCATCCGGTCGTTGAGCCGGTTGAGCCCGAGACCTTTATGGGCTTCCGTCGCGCCGACGGCCGCGCCGCCACGCGCAACGAGCTGTGGATCATCCCCACGGTCGGCTGCGTCAACGAGGTCGCACGTGCCATGTGCGAGCAGGCTCAGGATCTGGTCGAGGGTTCGCTGGAGGGCGTCTATTACTTTCCGCATCCGTTTGGCTGCTCGCAGACCGGCGCCGACCATGCCCAGACCCGTCGCCTGCTGGTAGCGCTCTCGCGTCACGCAAACGCTGCGGGCGTGCTGTTCCTGTCGCTCGGCTGCGAGAACTGCACGCATCAGCAGGTGCTCGACGAGCTGGGCGAGTACGATCACGAGCGCGTTCGCTTCCTTACCTGCCAAGATGTTGCCGACGAGCAGGTCGAAGGCCACAAGATTCTGTCTGAGCTGGCCGACCTGGCCAAGCAGGCCAAGCGTGAGCCCATTCCGGCCTCCGAGCTGGTCATTGGCCTTAAGTGCGGTGGCTCTGACGGTCTTTCGGGCATTACCGCCAACCCCACGATCGGTCGCGTGAGCGATATGCTCGTCGCCCGCGGTGGCACGTCGGTGCTCACCGAGGTCCCCGAGATGTTTGGCGCCGAGAGCATTCTGCTCGATCGCTGCGAGGACGAGCAGGTGTTTAACGCCGCCTCCGACATGCTCAACGGCTTTAAGGACTACTTTATTAGCCATGGCGAGGTCGTCTACGAGAACCCGAGCCCCGGCAACAAGGATGGCGGCATCACCACACTCGAGGACAAGAGCTGCGGCTGCGTGCAAAAGGGCGGATCTGCCCCCATCGTCGACGTGCTGCCGTACGCCGGTCAGGCTACCAAGCATGGTCTGAACATGTTGTGCGGTCCGGGCAACGACATGGTATCCACCACGGCCCTGACGGCTGCCGGCTGCCACGTGATCCTGTTCTCGACCGGCCGCGGCACGCCGTTTGGTGCGCCGGCGCCTACGCTCGATGAGGCTGCCGGCGATCTGTATCAGCTGGTGCTGGACACGGCGAGCGGCAAGCTTACCAGCGCCGAGCGTCGCGGCTGTCACGAGATCAGCATCTGGAAGGACGGCGTCTGCTTGTAGCGGCAAGTGCGCCCAAGCATAGCGCGATGTCATCGGCCCCGTCGGGAGTGTTCCCGGCGGGGCTTTTTCGTTTCGTGGTTAAGTGAATATGTTGGAAAAACTGATAAACGTTCACCTATCTCATGGCTGTCCGGCATGGCACCCTTACCAGCAGAAAATAGGTGTGAGGATCTCAATTGTGTCCGTTCAGCGGTAAAAATCGACCGTTCAAGGATATTATTCAAGTGAACGTTCACCTGTCGTAAGCAATTGCGCATAATCTAACTAAACGTTCACCCTGAACGCTGGGCAGACAGATGTCAGTGTGGACTCCAATGTCTTGCTGCAAGACAATCGAGAAAAGAGAGGGAGCTCGATGACTAATAAGATCGGAAAAAAGCGTAAGATCACATTCTGGACGCGCTTGGGCTTTGGTATGGGCGGTATGCTCAATTCCGGTGCCCTGACCTTTACGCACAGCTACATGGTGCTGTTCCTGTCCACGGAGTGTGGCCTGTCCGCAGGCGAGGCTGCACTGATCAGCTCGTTTGCCATCTATGTCAACGCCATTCTTTGCCCGCTGATGGGCTTTGTGGCCGATAACTTCTATGCCACCAAGATTGGCCGCATCTTTGGTCGTCGTCGTTTCTGGATCTTGCTGGCCATCCCGATGATGATCGCCGAGCCGCTCATCTTCGTGGCTACGCCGTTTGGCTTCCCGTACTACTTTGTGCTGTACCTGATCTACAACGTCGCGTACACGTTCTGCACCGCCAACCTGTCGCCGCTTACCATCGAGATGACCGACGACTTTAAGGAGCGTACGTACCTCACCGGCTACAAGCATCTCTTTGGTAACGCCGCCGGCTTCCTGATGGCTGCACTTGTGGGCTTCGGCTTTGGCACCTTCGGCGAGACCAACCCGTTCAGCTACTTCATCATCGCTACGGTCAACGCTTCGGTCATGGCAATCTCGCTGCTTTGTGTGTACCTGTCCACGTGGGAGCACACCCCCGAGGAGGTCGCTCAGGAGAAGATCGAGAGCGTCGGCGAGGGTATCAAGAAGTTCTTCATCGACGTTATCTCCACCTTCCGCAACAAGTCCTTCCGCAAGGTCCTGTACGCACAGGTCTCCACGAAGCTCGCTGCTGCCTGCTGGTCTGCCTGCCTGTCCTTCTTCATCGTCTACTGCCTGCAGATTCCTAAGTCCTACGAGTCCGTGATGGAGATGCCTGGCAAGGTCGTCGCTATCGTCTGCACCGCCATCTGGGTCGCCCTCATGGCCAAGAAGGGCTTCCACAAGTCTTGGTACCTCGCAAATGTCGGTTGCGCTGCGTGCATCATCGCCTACAACTACTTCGCCTTTGGTCAGATCAACGGCACCTCCACGGTCGCCATCGCCATGATCGCCTACCCCATCATCTTCGCCATCTGGAAGTTCTTCTACGTCGGCTTCCAGTACCTGCCCGATGTTCTGCTCAACTACATCCCCGATGTCGATGAGCTCATCACCCTGCGTCGTCGCGAGGACATCTACAGCTCCGCTCAGCAGCTCTGTCAGCAGATCGCCCAGGCTATCGCCGTTAACGCATGGGCCATCGTCCTTGCTGCCTCCGGCTTCATTCAGACCGCCGGCAACAGCGACGCCGTGACCCAGCCCGCCACCGTGCCTCTGTACATCTGCGGCTACATGCTCATCGGCTGCGCCGGCTTCTTCCTGCTCGCGGCTGTCCTTGCCCGCGGCATCAAGATCGACAAGGAGCAGTGCGACGTCCTTTGCGACGAGATCCGCCGCGTCAAGGAGGGTGGCAAGATGGCCGACGTCAAGCCCGAGGTCAAGGCGCTTTGCGAGGAGCTCTCCGGCTTTAAGTACGAGGACTGCTTTGCCCACAACAACGTTGGCTTCCAGGACGGTAGCGTAACTCCCGCCGAGTAAGGCCGACATATCGTCCAAATCACAGGGCCGTGCCACCGGAATTCCGCCGGCAGGCACGGCCCTTTTTCAACAGCGTACAATTTGCCTTTAGAGCATCTTTTTGAGGGAGAAACCCATGGAGACGAACGTTATCTGGCGCAACGCGCGCGCGGCGGTTATCGAGCTTGACGACGGCGGTTACTTTACCTGCGCCGATACGTGGGAGATCTTTGTCAACGACGAGCCCGCCGGTACCACGAATACGGTCGAGACCTATGTCGACGGCCTGACCCCCGGCAAGCGCAACCTGGTCCGTTTTGTCTGTGGCGAGCGTGAGCTGAGCGTAGGTGTCACCACGCCGGCTGAGCCCTTTACCATCAACGTTCGCGACTGTGGCGCCAAGGGCGATGCCGAGCATGATGACACCACCAACATCCAGGCTGCCATCATGGCCTGCCCCAAGGGTGGCCGCGTGCTGATCCCCGCCGGTAGTTATCGCATCAAGTCTCTCTTCCTTAAGAGCAATATCAACATCGAGCTCGCCGAGGGAGCGGTGCTGCTGGCCCGCCACGATCGTGCCGCGCTTGCCTACATTCCGGGAACGGTCACGGGCAACGAGGGCGCCGGTTATGCCGGTACCGATATGCTGCCCCTGGGCCGCTGGGAGGGGGAGAGCTTCTCGACCTACTGTTCTACCTTTACGGGTCTGGGCGTGCACGACGTGTGCATCTATGGTCGCGGCGCGATCGACGGTCAGACTGATTTTGCCGAGGACAACTGGTGGAACAAGGACTTTAAGAACATCTTCCGCCCTGAGGAGGGCCGCGAGGTCGCCCGCCCGCGCATGATTTTCCTGTCCGAGAGCCAAAACGTGAGCTTGGCTGGCTTCACCGTCCGCAACAGCCCGGCGTGGAACATCCACCCCATCCTGTGCGAGCACATCGATGCGCTCTGCCTGTCCATCGAGGGCCCCAAGAACTCCCACAACACCGATGGCTTCGATCCCGAGAGCTGCGGTTTTGTTCGCATCCTTGGTTGTCAGTTCTCGGTGGGCGACGACTGCATCGCCATCAAGAGCGGCAAGCTGGGCATTGAGCCTGAGCTTCGTCCCGCCACGCACGACGTGCTGATTTCTCACTGCTACATGCACGACGGCCATGGTGCCGTGGTGCTGGGATCCGAGGCTGCCGGCGGCATCAAGGACCTTACCGTGAGCAAGTGCCTCTTTGAACGCACCGACCGCGGCCTGCGCGTCAAGACCCGCCGCGGGCGCGGCAAGGACGCCGTCAACGAGGGCATTACCTTTGAGCACATTCGCATGGACGAGGTGCTCACGCCCTTCGTGGTCAACTCGTTCTACTTCTGCGACAAGGACGGCAAGACCGATTACGTGCAGTCTCGCGAGGCGCTGCCCGTCGACGACCGCACACCCGGCTTTGGTGCCACGACGTTTTGTGATATCGAGGCTACTAACTGCCACGCGGCTGCTGCTTACATCACGGGCCTGCCCGAGAGCAAAGTGACGCGCCTGACGTTCCAGGATGTCCACGTGACCTTCGCGCCGGATGCCGAGCCCTTTGTCCCGGCCATGGCCTGCGGCGTTGAGCCCATGGTGCGCCAGGGCATCATCGCGCAAAACGTCAAGGTACTCGACCTGCAAAATGTGGTTATTGAGGGCCAGGACGGCGAGGAGCTGCAGCTCCAGAACGTCGACAAGGTTGTCCGTTCCTAACCCGGGTTGATGACCAGGGCTGCATTGTCGGATAGATCGGCAAGGCAGCCCTTATGCGATACGGCCGTGTGCGCTGCGCTACGCATCATGGTGAAAGGGAATACATGCTCAATAAAACGATTCCTGTCGGGGTCGATGGCTCGTCTGCCACGATTGCGTCTTATGTTTTTGCCCCGACCGAAGATGCTTATGCTTTAAAACCGCTGCCTGCAGTTGTGGTCGTGCCAGGAGGCGGCTACGATCACGTTTCGCCGCGCGAAGGCGAGCCGGTAGCGCTCCGTTTGTTGGCTGTCTCTTATACACATC
>USOF01000102.1 GCA_900556285.1 uncultured Collinsella sp.
GCAGCGTCAGATGTGTATAAGAGACAGATATCGCCCTTGCCAACATGCTCTCTGCCGCAGCCGTGATGGGCATCGATGCAACCCCCATCGAGGGCTGCACCCTCCCCGAGCTCGAACGAGTGCTGGCAGGCCGCGGCATCATCGATACCGCCGAGTGGGGCGTGTCCGTCCTTGTGCAGTTTGGCATCCACGACCCCAGCCATCGTCCACATCCCAAACTTCGCCGTCCCTTTGCAGACGTGGTCGAGTACCTTCGCTAGCGCAACGGCAAGCGCACGCTGCGAAACACGCACTGCAAAATAAGAACGGGGCCGGCATCGCGTTACCGGGAGAATCTCCCTGGTCGCGATGCCGGCCCCGCCGACTCACAACTATGTGTTGGAGAAATCTAAGATGCTCTAGCAAGCCTTAGGCATTGGCAGTGGCGCCGTCAACGGACTCCTGGTCGTTGAACTCGCCGGCCTTGTAGGCAGCGGTACCCATAGCAGACCACTCAGGCTCTTCGTCCGGCATGCTACCGGCTTCCTTGGTAAAGAGCTCCTTGAGGCAGTTGTAGGCAACCATGATGCCCAGAGCCATAAGAAGGATGGCAAAGACCAACTGCAAACCAGAAGTGGCCATGACGGCCATGCCGCCCGCCTGAAGCGCAGTCACGCAACCAAGCGCGCTCTGGACCAACGAGGTGAAGGTGCAGGCAAGCAGGAACGCAACGGGAACGTAGAGCATGAAGCCCTTGCGACCCGTAGCCTTGCAGAAGACCGCGATGGTGATCATGGTCATGCCGCCCAGCAACTGGTTGGAAGCACCAAACAGGGGCCAGATGTTTGCATAGCCACCAAAAGCGAGAGCAAGGCCCGGGACCAGAGTCACCGCGGTGGCAAGCCAGGGATTGGTGACAACCTTCATGAAGCCGGTCGCGGACGAGGAGTCCTCGGCAGCGAGGGCATCGTTAGTGGTGGCGAAGAACTCCTGGAAAGAGAGACGGGCGATGCGCGCCACGGCGTCCAGGGACGTAAGGGCGAGGGCGGAAACGCACATGGTCATAAAGACGGTTGCAACGGTAGCATCCACGCCAAAGGACGTCATGCCGCGAGCGATGCCCTGGGAGAAGATCTGGAAGGGCGTTGCGGCGACCCCGTTGTTGAGAGCGCCGGTGCCGGCGGTGTTGAGATCGCTGAACATGATGCCGGCGATAACGACGGCGAGGATGCCAACAAAGGACTCCAGAACCATGGCGCCGTAGCCAACAGGCAGGGCATCGGACTCCTTCTCAACCTGCTTGGACGAAGTGCCGGAAGAAACCAAGCTATGGAAGCCGGAAAGAGCGCCGCAAGCGACGGAGACGAACAGGAGCGGGAAGACGTTCTTGCCAGATGCGGACAGGGCGGCAAGGGTATCGCCGTCAACGATCATGGGGGCGGTCATGGTTGCCTTGCCGGCAGCGCCCAGAACCACAATGCCAACCACCGCGCAAGCGATCATAACCAGCATCATGATGCTGGTAAGGTAGTCGCGCGGCTGCTTAAGCGTCTGGATGGGCATGGCAGCAGCGAAGACCAGGTACACCATGATGACGGCAAACCAGCCCATCTTGTCCAAGTAGACGGGGAACTGCATGCCCACGGCAAACATAGCGACCATCAAAACAACGGCGAGGGCGAACTCTTTAGCGCCGGTGAGGTTCCACTTGCGGCAGCCCCAACCAAAAGCGATGGCCACAAAGGTAAACAGCATAGAGATGGTACCAGCGGTGCCGCCCGCATAGGACTTGGCGTAATCGACCGCGCCGCTGGTGGCATCGACGACGGTCTTGAACGTACCGGCGACCATATCGGTGAACGCGGCGATAACAATGATGCAGAACAGCCAGCTGAACAGCAGGAACAGGCGACGACCCGTGCGGCCGATGTACTTCTCGATCAGCTGGGCAAGCGACTTGCCGTTGTTCTTCATCGAGGCGTACAGGGCGCCAAAGTCATGCACGGCGCCAAAGAAGATGCCGCCCACCAGCACCCACAGCATAACGGGCAGCCAGCCAAACATCATGGCGACGATAGTGCCCGTAACGGGACCCGCACCGCAGATCGACGAGAACTGATGCGAGAACGCGGTGAAGCAGGAGGCCGGAGAGAAGTTCTTTCCGTCCATCATGCGACGCGCCGGCGTCAGCTGCGCGTTGTCCACGCCCCAGCTCTTGGCGAGCCAGCGGCCATACACCAGGTAGCCAGCGGCCAAAACAACCGCAGCGACTACGATTACTGCAACTCCATTCATAGAAGCTCCTTCCCCCAAGAAACTCGTCCAAGCCATAAAAAACAAGGGCCGTCGATTCATCTCGACGGCCCTTGCACCACTCATAGCCGCCCGCTATCGCGCGGGCAAGCCAAAGCATGCGTGCCCGCGTTAGCTAATAATGCTGATAATAATTAGCTGGGCTTGCTGCATGGCTCTAACAACTTTCTTACGTAAACGTGCGCACTAGATGCGCTACCACTCCCTCGTGGAACGATAAGCCAGTTTGTCACTTTATCTAGATGCAGTCAAATAACGCTCCCTTTCATTGCGGGCGTGTAAACGTCTCGTTTCAAGTGTGAGAAGCGGTTCCTACAAGTAGCCTATCGCAGCGACTCTACAGCGTCATGTTTGGATCGGCGTCGACGTCGAACGGCGAGATTTCTCCTCGGTCGAATTTACGGCGGGCAACCTCTGCGATCATGGCGGCGTTGTCGGTGCACGCCGAAAGCGGTGGCACCGTTACGCGGATCCCCTGACGCCCAAGCTTCTTGATCATCATCTCGCGCAGATGCGGATTAGCCGAGACGCCGCCGCCGATGCAGTATTCCTTGCATCCGGTGGCATGCAGGGCGTTTTTGGCCTTCTTGTACTGAACGTCAAAGACGGCTGCCTCAAACGAAGCCGCCAGATCGGGCAGGTGAATCGTGCGCCCAGCCTTGGTCTCCTGCTCAATATAGAGCGTCACCGCCGTCTTGAGGCCCGAAAGCGAGAATCGATAGTCTCCCCTGCTGTTAAGCGCGCGAGGAAAATCGATCGCGCGGGGGTTGCCCGTCTCGGCCAGCTTGGAGATGATGGGGCCACCGGGATAGCCCAGACCCAACGCCTTGGCTACCTTGTCGAAGGCCTCGCCCACAGCATCGTCGAGTGTCTCACCAAGTACCTCGTAGTCGCCCCATGCCTTCACGTGCACGAGCATGGTATGACCGCCCGAGACGAGCGTGAAGATAAACGGCGGCCTGAGATCGGGCTGCGCCAGCAGGTTGGCGAACAGATGGCCCTCCAGATGGTTGACGCACACGAGCGGCTTGCCGGCGGCATAGGCAAAGCCCTTGGCGAAGGCGACGCCCACTACCAGAGCACCCACCAGGCCCGGACCCTGCGTCACGCCAACAGCGGCGAGTTCGCTCGGCGCGATGGCTCCACCCTCAAGACCAAGCGATGCTGCGGCATCCTCGAGCGCCGCATCCACGACACTCACAATCACCTCAACGTGTTTGCGCGAGGCGATCTCGGGCACCACGCCGCCAAAGCGGGCGTGAAAATCAATCTGTGTCGACACCTGGTTGGCCAGCATATTGCCATCCGCATCGATAATCGCCACGGCCGTCTCGTCGCAGGAGCTCTCGATAGCGAGCACTAGGCGGCGGCGCTCAATTTCGGCACGCTCCCCCTCGGAGCGCCCAGGCGCAGGCAGCGGCCATACGCGCTGCTCTGCCGCCGTCGGCTCGGGCGAAGCATTGTCGACCGGAAGCACCAGGGGCAGCGGAGCCGTCATGACGATGGCGTCCTTGCCGGCACCATAATAGCCGCGGCGACGGCCAGCCTCGGTAAAGCCCAGAGCGTTATAAAGCGCGGTCGCTCCCTCGTTACCGTCCTCGACCTCGAGCGAAGCCGTAGTGCAGCCGAGCATCTGGGCATCATAGCTCACGTGCGACAGCAGCTTGCGGGCAATGCCCTCACGGCGATGTGCCGGGTCGACGGCGACATCCAGAATCTGCACATCACCGTCCACGACCATACCGCCGGCAAGGCCCAGCAGCTTGCCGTCGTCGTGTGCCACCCACCAACTACGCGGCGCAGCGACATCCTCGCCCAGTTCGGACAGGAACATGCCCGGCGTCCATGCCTCGTGTCCGGCACCTTCAAAGCAGGCAGCCTCCAGCGCGCTCGCGCCCTCGGCATCCGCCGCGCCCATGGGACGGAACTGCAGATGACGACCGGCGAGCTCATCGGCAACACCCGTAATTTCGCTCTGCGCACTCTCGGCAAGACCAAGACGCTTGCGCTCGTTTTCCTCGGCATCCGAAAGGCGCGTGTAAATCGGCAGGACGCGGGCCGGATCGCCGTCACCCGCAGCGTGCGCGAGCAGCAAGCCCTCGCCCGAAGGCCACCACAGGTCGCGCTCCACGCAGCGGGCGGCCTCGTCCTCACCCAGCAGCTTGCCATAGCGCACGAGACCGTCACCGGTCAGCTGAACCTGGTCCCAGTCCGCTGCTTGGCGCCACTCATCGAGCGCCACGGCGGCCTTGACCACGTGCTCGCGCTCAAATTGACGCTCGGGACCCTCATCGACCAGCATATACAGCGCCGGATATACCTCACCGCGCATAGCATCGGCCAAGATACCAAGCTTGCCGCGCACGCCAGCCTTCCATGCCGTCCAAGCGCAAGCGTCGAGCGTCGACACGCCCAGCAGCGGAACATTGGCACCGCGCGCGAGGCCCTTGGCAGTGGAGATGCCGATGCGCACACCCGTAAACGACCCCGGGCCGCGGCCGACCACATAACAGCCGACATCGCCGCGATTCAGCCCGGCCTGTGCCAACACGCCATCGACGGTATTCACAAGTTCCACGTTGGCATGGCGACGACACAGATGGTCCCCGCTCACCAGCTTCGCCTCGCCCGTCTGCCCATCAATCCAGCTTGCCGCGCAGGCAAGCATGTCGGTCGAAGTATCGAGCGCCACTACCAGCGCGTTGTCGTTATGCAAGCTCATCTTGTACAGCCTTATCAATCAAATCGAAAAGCTCCGTCGCGCGCTCGCCGTGCGCCTCGAGCGCGATCGTTCGCACGTCGCTATCGTCCTCATCGCGCCTAAGCGTCACCGAGAGATACTCATCCGTCAGCTCGTCCTGAAACTGCTCGCCCCATTCCAACAGGCAAGCGCCCTCATAGCCGAGCACGTCAAAAATGCCCGTATCCTCGAGCTCGTAGGCATGCTCCAAGCGGTACAGATCAAAATGGAACAGCGGAATACGCCCCTGGTCGTGAACGGCCATAAGCGCGAACGTAGGACTCGTGACCATATGCCCGTCGCCCAAGCCGCGCGAGACGCCCTTGGTAAAGTGGGTCTTTCCCACGCCCAAGCCGCCGGTCAGTATCAGCACATCGCCATTTTCTAGACACGGTGCGACCAACTCGCCAAAATGCTCCGTATCGGCAGTACGAGCCGTTTTGTAGGTACCTAGCCCCAGGCGCTCCAGGGACATATACGCTCCTTATTATTCCGAGGCGCCCTCTGGCGCGGGGTGTCGCACCAGATAGTCGCCCAGCATCTTAAAGTCTTCCTCCAGCAACTCCTGCCACGCCGGATTGCGCAGCGCTGCTGCCGGATGGAACGTGGGCATTACT
>USOF01000103.1 GCA_900556285.1 uncultured Collinsella sp.
CGGCAGCGTCAGATGTGTATAAGAGACAGGTCTTAAAGCCCACGCGGTCGATGGCGCAAATGCGGTCGAACTCCTCCTCGCTCAGCAGCGGGCGCTCCAGGCGCACCAGCTGGCAGGCCGTACGGGAGTCCTCGAGCAGGTTGCCGTGGTTGCCCAGGTAGAGCGTGGTCGAGGTGACCATATGCTCGCGAAGGGCGTCGATCGGCGGGTTCGTGACCTGGGCGAACAGCTGATAGAAGTAGTCAAAGAACGAGCGCGTCTTCTTGGACAGGCAGGCCAGCGGCGCATCGATACCCATCGAGGCGAGCGGCGCCTTGCCCTGCTGGGCCATGGGACGCACGACTTCGTCAACATCATCCCAGTGATACCCGAGCTTGGCCATGCGCACGGCGGCGGGCACCTCGGCGTCCTCGGCGGGCGTGGGCGCGACGGGCTTGTCGAGCGCGTCGACGGTCAGCGTCTCTTCGGCGATCCAGTCGCGATAGGGCTTTTCCTTGGCGTAACGGGCGCGCAGCTCGTCGTTGTAGATGACGCGGCCGCGGGCAAAATCGACCTCGAGCATCTGGCCCGGTCCCAGACAGCCGCTCGTCAGGATGTTCTCGGGGCTCACCTCGATGGTGCCCACCTCGCTTGCCAACATAAAGCGGCCGTCGCGCGTCACGTAGTAGCGGGCGGGGCGCAGGCCGTTGCGGTCGAGGGCGGCACCCAGCGTGCGACCGTCGGTAAAGGCGATGGCGGCCGGGCCGTCCCAGGGCTCCATGAGCATGGACTGGTAGGCGTCGTAGGCGCGGCGTTCCTCGCTCAGGCTGCCGTTGTGGTCCCACGGCTCGGGCAACAGCATGGATGCGGCGCGCGTGAGCGGGCGACCGTTCATGACCAAGAACTCGAGCACGTTGTCCAGAATCGCGGAGTCGGAGCCCTCGCGGTTGATGATGGGCATCACACGCTCAAGATCGTGCTGCAACACGGGACTGTACAGGTTGGGTTCGCGGGCGCGAATCCAGTTGACGTTGCCCTTGAGGGTGTTGATCTCGCCGTTGTGGATGATAAAGCGGTTGGGGTGCGCGCGCTCCCAGCTGGGCGTGGTGTTGGTGGAGTAGCGTGAGTGGACGAGCGCCACGGCCGTCTTGACGGCGGCATCGTTGAGATCGATGAAGAAGCGACGCATCTGCGTGGCGACGAGCATGCCCTTGTACACGATGGTACGCGAGCTCATGGAGCACACGTAGAAGATCTTATCGCGCAGGGCAAACTCGGCGTCGGCCTTCTTTTCGATGGTGCGGCGGCACACGTACAGACGGCGCTCGAAGGCGTCGCCCGCCGGCGTGTCGTCCGGACGACCCAGGAAGGCCTGCAGGATAGTGGGCATACAGGCGCGGGCCGTCTCGCCCAGGTCGTGCGGGTCGACCGGCACCTCGCGCCAAAAGAGCAGCGGCACGCCGGCCTCGGCGCAGCCCTCCTCAAACACGCGACGGGCGTCCTCTACGCCCTTGTCGTCCTGCGGAAAGAAAAGCATGGCCACGCCATAGTCGCCCTCTGCCGGCAGGATCTGGCCGCACTTTTGAGCCTCTTTACGGAAAAAGTGGTGCGGAACCTGGAACAGGATGCCAGCACCGTCGCCGGTATTCTTCTCGAGTCCCGTGCCGCCGCGGTGCTCCAAGTTGACCAGAATGGACAGCGCATCGTCCAGAATCTGGTGATGGCGCTCGCCGTTGATATCGGCAAGCGCGCCGATGCCACATGCATCGTGGTCGAATTCGGGGCGATAAAGGCCCTGCTGCTGAGCGGAATCTGCCTGCATCGCGATCCTCCCCTTGGTGTTAGACAGTCAGTTGAATAGGCATACTAGGAGCATCGCCGGCCCGTTGTGTTTCCCGCCCGTTTCGAAACAATCGCGTAACGCACGCCCTACGAGTGGACACCGCCGACCTCAAGGACAACGACAAGGGCCCCAAGTTCGACCTGTAAACTCACCACTTCAAACATCTCAATCTGTAACAGTAAGATCCAATTTCCATCCCTAGTTGTTACAGATCAAGACATTTCAGCAATCCCCTTTCACCATCCTATTCAAATACAACAATTTTGTTAGTCTTGGTTAACTTTTGAGCCTAAAACGGGTATCCTTTGCGGCGTCAAACAAACGGCACGCAGGAGCTCACCATGCTCAACCATCTCAAACAACACTTTGGCTGCCGACGCACCGGTGGTCACGGAGGCCTAGACATTGCGCGGCACATCGGCCCCGGGCTGCTCGTGACCGTCGGCTTTATCGACCCGGGCAACTGGGCCTCCAATATGGCCGCGGGCTCGCAGTTTGGCTACGCGCTGCTGTGGATCGTCACACTGTCCACGATTATGCTCATTGTGCTGCAGCACAATGCGGCGCACCTGGGTATCGCCACGGGCGCCTGTCTTGCCGAGGCCACGACACGTTACCTCCCCCGCTTCGTTGGACGCACGGTGCTCGCCAGTGCCTATCTCGCGACCATCGCCACCGCCATGGCCGAAGTCCTGGGTGGCGCGATTGCCCTTCAAATGCTCTTTGGGCTGCCCGTGCGTGCGGGCTGCGTCATCGTGGCGGCAGTATCGATGGCGATGCTCATGACGAACTCCTACAAGCGTGCCGAACGCTGGATCATCGCCTTCGTAGGCGTGGTAGGACTCTCGTTTTTGGCCGAGCTTGCACTAGTCAAGGTCGACTGGCCGCAAGCCGCCGCAAGCTGGATCACGCCCAGTATGCCCACTGGCTCTGCCGCGATTATCGTGAGTGTCCTGGGTGCGGTCGTTATGCCCCACAACCTCTTCCTGCACTCCGAGGTCATCCAATCCATGCACTTCGAAGGCCAAGGCGAGAAAGTTATCGAAGAGCGTCTACGCTACGAGCTCTTCGACACGCTCTTTTCGATGGGCGTGGGCTGGGCAATCAACTCGGCCATGGTCATCCTTGCCGCAACGACCTTCTTTGCGCACGGCATTGTCGTAGACGACCTCGCCGTCGCAGCGGCCACGCTCTCCCCCATCTTAGGCCCGGCGAGCTCGACCATCTTTGCGGTAGCGCTGCTGTTCGCGGGACTATCGAGCAGCGTGACAGCAGGCATGGCGGCGGGAACCATCACCGCGGGCATGTTCGACGAGGAATACGACATCCACGACCGACACTCATCGATCGGCGTTGCGGCCTGTTTCGTAGGTGCAGTGGCGGCGTGCCTGGTCGTCCCGAATCCTTTTGAAGGTCTCATCTGGAGTCAGGCACTGCTGTCGCTTCAGCTGCCGATTACGGTCTTTGCGCTCATACGACTCACCAGTTCGCCCCGCGTCATGGGCAAATATGCCAACTCGCGCCCGCTCAACGTGTTGCTCGTAGGGATCGGTGTCGTCGTGACGATTCTCGATGTCGTGTTGTTGACAGGGATGTAATGGGACGGAACACCCACCCAGGCAAACGTCTCGATCTGTAACATCTAGACCCGCTTTTGATCTCCAGATGTTACAGATCGAGATCATTCCGAGGGACAGCTCCGTTTGTCTCAATCTGTAACACGTAGACCCCGTTTTCACTGCCAGATGTTACAGATTGAGATCTTCTGCCGGACGGTTTTAGTTTGTCTTGATCTGTAACAAGTAGACCCGTTTTAAGCCGCCGCATGTTACAGATTGAGACAAACGGTCGGCCGGACTCACGACAGACAGGATCAGCTAACAGCAGCCTTGATCCCTTGGGGACGGAGGAAAAGGGCCCCGGCCGGGATGACCGACCGGGGCCCTTGGACAGAGCTATGTTCGGCTTTCGCCGTGTGCCTGCGAGTTACTCTTCGACGAGCTCAAACTGATCGGGACCGACGCCGCACACCGGGCACACGTAGTCCTCGGGCAGCTCGGGCGTATCGACCTCAACCTCGTAACCGCAAACGACGCACACGAACTTATACGTCTTCTTCTCCTCAGCCATGATGTTCTCCTCTCGAACGTGACTGGTGATGTACTTCGCTTATTAGTATATGTTCTCAATAATATAATGCAAGTGTTTTTAAAACATTTCTAGCCTTGATACGATGATGCCTTCGGAGGCGTCTTGCCCTTCAGGACCTTGTGGTAGTAGTCGTAGGTGAGCGGCGTCTCGTCGCTCAGGCGCTCGGCATCCTCGACCTCGCCAATAAACAGCAGATGCGTGCCCACATCCACAGTGTCGATCAAACGGCAGCTAAACAGGGCCGCCGCGTGCTCAGGCACATAGGGCATGCCCAGAGCCGTCTCGCGGGTCTCGTATTTGGCAAACTTGTCATAATCGCTGCTGGTGCGGAAGCCAAAGTTACCGATGTAGAGCATGTCGGCGGTCTGATCGATCACGGTCAGCGCGAACGCTTTGGCCGATGCGATGACGCCCGAGGTGACATTGTCCTTGTTCACGGCAACCGAAATACGCGGCGGCATGGACGTCACCTGCACCGCAGTGTTGATGACGCAGCCGGCGCGCAACCCGTCTGCCGCAGCGCTCACCACGTACAGACCGCTCGGCATGGTAAAGAACGCAGTTTTGTCCATAACGATCACTCCCCTAGCTCGGGTTGGAACCTCATGAATGTATGTACCCACAAAAAAGGCGGCACCCATAACGGACGCCGCCTTTGAGACATATGTGTCAGAACAGTAAGAAAGATGAGACGCCCGCAGTTGCGGTGAAATAGGGACTGAATAGCCCCTCAAACAGGCAAAACAGTCCGTATTCCACCGCAACTTACAGAGTGCCTAGCGGTTGCGTTCCTTAAGGGCGCGGTCGATCTCGCGTTGGACATCACGCTTGGCCATGTCCTCGCGCTTGTCGTAGAGCTTCTTGCCGCGACCCAGACCCAGCAGCAGCTTTACGCGGCCGTCCGTATTAAAGTAGAGCTCCAACGGAACCAGCGCATAACCACGGTTGCGAAGTTTGCCGTCAAGAAAGTCGATCTCCTTGCGGTGCAGCAGCAGACGACGCCGACGGTCGGGATCGCGATTCCACACGCCACCATGGCTATAAGGGTGGATATGCAGTCCGACGAGCCAGCACTCGCCGCCACGAATCAGCGCAAAAGTGTCAGTGATCTGACAGGCGCGCTCGCGAATCGACTTGACCTCGGTGCCGCTCAGCTCAATACCGCACTCAAACGTCTCATCGATAAAGTACTCGTGATGTGCCGAGCGATTCTTGGAAATGAGTTTGCGCTCGCGCTTACTGGGCATCGCCGGCCTCCTTGGCGCCATCGGCGTTTGAGCCCGCAGCCTCGCGCTTTGCCTTGCGCTCGGCATTGAGCTCGGCATCGCTCTCGCGCACCAGTTTAATAATCGCCGCGCAGGCCTCCTCGCCCACCAAGTCGCGAGCACGCACCGTCAGGCGCGTCGCCTCCTGCTTGTCGCCGTCGCTTGCAGCATCGGTCGCGCACATAATCAGGCAGATGGCAATCTCGGCCGAAGGCGAGGTCGGAACGCCTTGCAGGGCCAGTTCACCCATCACGTGCTCGTCGCTCTCATCGGCGGCATCCGGATAGGTGGTATGGATCTTGTTGCTGTCTCTTATACACATCTCCGAGCCCACGAGACTCCTGAGCATCTC
>USOF01000104.1 GCA_900556285.1 uncultured Collinsella sp.
GGAGTCTCGTGGGCTCGGAGATGTGTATAAGAGACAGCTTCTCGCCCTCGCCCAGCGCGGTGAACAGACGCTTCTCCTTGCGTTGCGAGTTATGGCGCACCACCGCGTTGGCCGCGTTCAGAATGTGGCCGGTACTGCGGTAGTTCTGCTCGAGCTTGACCACCTTGGCCTGCTTGAAGTCCTTCTCAAAGTCAAGGATGTTGGAGATGTCGGCGCCGCGCCAAGAGTAAATCGACTGGTCGTCATCGCCCACCACCATAAGGTTTTGGTACTTGGCGGCAAGCAGGTTGGCGATCTCGTACTGCACGTGGTTGGTGTCCTGGTACTCGTCCACGGAGATGTAGCGAAAACGCTCCTGGTACTTATCCAGCACCTCCGGGCGGGTGCGCAGCAGCTCGAGCGTGCGAACCAGCAGGTCGTCGAAGTCCATGGCGTTGGCAGCGCGCAGGCGGCGCTCCAGCTCCATATAGACCTGCGAGGCCTTTTTGTCGTTGGGGCTGTCGGCGGATTTGAGCATGTCCTCGGGGCCGATCATGGCGTTTTTGGCCGAGCTGATCTTGCTGCGGATCATGTTGATGGGGAACTGCTTTTGCTCAATGCCGAGCGCCTGCATAATGTCGCGCACCATGCGCTTTGAGTCATCGTCATCGTAGATGGTGAACTGCCCGGTGTATCCCAGCAGGTCGGCGTCCTCGCGCAGCATACGCACGCACATGGCATGGAAGGTGCATACCCACATGCCACGGGTGCCACTGGGAATAAGTGCCGCCAGACGCTCGCGCATCTCGGCCGCGGCCTTGTTGGTAAACGTGATGGCTAGGACCTGCCAGGGCTTAACGCCCAGGTCGCCAAGCATATGCGCGATGCGGAAGGTCAGAACGCGGGTCTTGCCCGAGCCAGCACCGGCAAGGACCAGCAGTGGGCCCTCAGTGGTCAGGACCGCCTCGCGCTGGGCGGGGTTCAGACTATCGATATCGACGAGCGGCTTGGCGGGTTTGGGCGCCGGAGCCGGGGCGTCGTAGATATCGAGCGGAACGAGCTCGGGTTCCGGCGCGGCGGGGGCGATGTACGCATCGAGCGGCACGGGTTCCGGCGCGGGCGGCACGGGTACCGCAGTGTTCTTTTCCCAGGGCAGGGGCTGGGTCATGGGCGACTCCTCATCTGACGGACGGCGCGCCTGCGGGCAGCGCCATAGTTTGAGCCGTACCAGTATACCGAGCCGCGCGGACACCGACGCAAATCACACCACGACTCCGTGCGCCACTGCCGGGCCCGCCCCAGCGGGTTTGGTGCAAAGGTGTCAGGTTTGTCTGCACCAAGCTGGTGCAAAGTAACCTGACCCCAATGCACCAATCAAAAGGGGGCGGCATGGACCTTTTGGCCATGCCGCCCCCTTTGAATAACAAGTTGTCGCCCTGGCCGCCACGCAGCGTCAACCAAGTTACAGGCCGAGCATAGGCTCCAGAACGAAGAAGTATGCGAGCACTACGATGCCCAGGATGATGCGGTAAACACCGAAGCACTTAAAGTCGTGACGGCGGACGAAGCCCATGAGCCACTTGATGGCGATGAGCGAAACCACAAAGGCTACAACGCAGCCCACGCCCAAGATGGCGACCTCGTTGGCGCCGAACGTACCGCCCTTGATGAAGTACTTGACCAGTTTGAGCGCACTCGCGCCAAACATGACAGGGATGGCCAGGAAGAACGTAAACTTGGACGCCACCGAACGCGTGCAGCCCAAAAGCAGGCCACCGATGATGGTGGAGCCGGAGCGCGATGTGCCCGGAATCAACGAAAGCACCTGGAAGCAACCGATACCCAGCGCGGTCTTCCAGCTCAGATTCTCGAGCGTAGTGATGGAGCCAAAGTCCAGGCTATCGTCATCGTCCTCATCCTCAGCGGTAGCCGCGGCGGGCGCCGCAAAGTGCGCACCGGCGGGACGTCCACCCGACACCACAGCACGCGAACCAAACGAACCGGCAAGAGCGGCCTGGTCGCGCTTGTTCGCGCGCCAGTTCTCGATCACGATAAACAGCACGCCGTACACAATGAGCGCCAGCGCCACGACGGGAGCATTGTAGAAATGTTCCTCCATCCAGTCGTTGAGCGGCAGACCGATCGCCGCGGCGGGAATGCAGCCGAGCACAATCTTGCCCCACAGCACCCAGGTGTCGCGACGGCCCTCCTTGCCCTTGCTGGGAGAAAACGGGTTAAGGTCGTAGAAGAACAGGACGCAGACGGCCAAAATGGCGCCAAGCTGGATCACGACCAGGAACATATTCCAGAACGTCTCGCTCACGTTCATCTTGACGAACTCGTCCACCAAGATCATGTGACCCGTCGACGAAACGGGCAGCCATTCGGTGATGCCCTCGACCAGGCCCATGAAGGCAGATTTTAGAAGCTCGATAATATCCAAAGGGACCCCCTCATTAGACACCCGCCGGTAGATGTTCTTCGGACGGTGCGGGCGATGTCCCATTATCAACCGTTGGCGGTGCGACCGCGCCTACCCTTACCAAAAAACTCGCCCGTTCACAGAATTGCGAGCGGTCAAACCGTAATCCTTGGGTATAACTGCAACAAGATAAAGTGTCCGGCGGCCAACGCACCCGCGCCCGCCCGACGCACGAGCCCCGCGCCCGTGCGATAGACCAAGGAGGAAACCATGAACGAGGGCTACACCAAGGTATTTGTTTCACTCGACGGTACTGAGCAGCAGGATTTTGTGCTCGCACGCGCCATCAAGGTCGCCGCGAACAACGGCGCTAAGCTGATCATCGGCCACGTCATCGACTCCACCGCGCTCGAGAGCGCCGGTTCCTATCCGGTCGACCTGGTCAACGGCTTGGAGGAGGCCTTTAACAACTCCATCGCCAAGCAGCTCGAGGAGGCCAAGGCCAATCCCGACATTCCCGAGGTCGAGGTCATGATTCGTACCGGCCGCATTCGTGAGACGCTCAAGGATGAGATGCTCGACGTGGTCAAGCCCGATCTGGTGCTCTGCGGCGCCCGCGGCCTGTCCTCAATTAAGTACGCGCTACTGGGCTCGATTTCGACGTTCCTGCTGCGCAATACGGACTGCGACATTTTGGTCGTGAAGTAGCGTTGCTCCCACCGGCCGCGGGGCCTGCGGGGTTTCCACGGGCACGTCCTCGCCGCGTTGCGGCTGCGGGATGTGCCCTTAGGAAACCCCTCCCGGCCCCGCGGCCTTCGCAGCCTTGCTTCAACGAGTTGTCTGATGGAAAAATGGCGTGCCGCCCCGTTTGGGGCGGCACGTTTTTGTTATAGGAGATTCATTTGAGCATCATGGCTATGTTCACGTTCGGGAACATAGCGCCAATTGCTTTAGCTAAGTTCACGTTCGGGAACATAGCCGTCCGCACCGTAAGACGGGCTAACTACTCAAAGTATTGGAACTTGTTGGTTGAGAAGGCGAACGTGACGACAAAGCCTTCTCCGGGCTCGGATGCCGCGGTGACGTCGATGCCCATCTTGGAGCACAGACGTGCCACCAGGTAGAGGCCGATGCCCGTTGCGCGCTTGGTGGTGCGGCCGTTGTCGCCGGTAAAACCCTTCTCGAACACGCGCGGCAGGTCTGCCGCACACACGCCGCAGCCGTTGTCCGCGACGGTAAGCTCGATGCGCTCGCTTGCCAGGCCCTCGTCCAGCAACGCGCCCGAAAACACGATCTTTGCGCCGTCCTCACGCGCATATTTAATGCTGTTCTGAATGAGCTGGCCCAGAATAAACTCGAGCCACTTCTCGTCGGTAAACACCTCAAAGTCGAGGTTCTCGCACACCGGGGCCACGTGCGCCGCGATGAGCTCACGCGCGTTGGCCTTGATCGCGCCCGTCACCAGGGTCTTAAGATCCCAGCGGCGAATCAGGTAGTCACGCTCCACGACTTCCGAGCGTGCATAGTACAGCGCCTGGTCGATATAGCGCTCCACGCGGGCAAGCTCGCGACCGAGGTCGTCTACGCGCGACAGATCGTCTTCGCTGCCGTCCAGGTTTTCAAGAATCAGATGGGCTGCCGCCAGAGGCAACTTGGCCTCGTGGACCCAGCTTTTGATATAGTCGCGATAATCATCGGTCTGGCGCCGGCCTTCGGCAACCTCGTCGCAGGCAGCTTTGCCCACCCGGCGCAAGACCTCGTACTCAAGCTCGCCCTCGGCATAGGTCGGGCATTGCACCATCTCCTGCACCCATGCGGGACTCTCGAGTTCCTCTGCCGCGCGCTCCAACTGACGCAGAAAACGGCGACGGCGAGCGTACTCGATCACGATGCCGAGCATACCGAAAATAAAGGACACGCCAACCGCCACGACCACGATAGAAACGGGTGCGCCGGCGACCGTCAGCACAAAGCAGCTCAGCAGCACGCCGCAGGTCCACACGGCGACGGGAAGCAGCGCATCTTTAAAGAACTTGCCAAACGACATAGCCGGCCCCTAGACCGAATAGCCTTGGCCGCGGTGCGTCGTCAAATACCCCTTGATGCCGATTTTTTCGAGCGTGGTGCGCAGGCGGTTGATGTTGACGGTAAGCGTGTTGTCGTCCACGAAGGCGTCGGAGTCCCACAGGTCCTGCATGATGGCCGGACGCGAGACAATCTTGCCCGCGCGACCCAAGAGCAGCGAAAGGATACGCAGCTCGTTTTTGGTGAGCTCGGTACTGTCGCCGGTTGCCGTATTGGTGACCATGGAGCGGGCGAGGTCGAGCTCCAATCCCTTGTGGACGAGCGTGCTGCGCTCGCCTGCCGCCGCGGTGCGACGCAGCAAGGCATTGATGCGCGCCACGAGCACACGGACGCTGTAGGGCTTGGGAACAAAGTCGTCCGCGCCGAGCGTCATGGCCATGACCTCGTCGATCTCGGTCGTGCGCGACGTGAGGACGATGATGGGGACCTCGGATTCGCGGCGAACCTCGTGGCAGATATGCTGGCCGTCCTTGACGGGAAGCGTGAGGTCGAGCAGCACCAGGTCGGGCGCGGCGGCGAGAATATCGCGCGAGACATGCTCAAACGATTCGCAGGCCTCGACCTCAAAACCGGCACGCGCCAAAATGTCGGCGAGCTCGCGACGGATGGGCTCGTCGTCCTCAACGATATAGATCAGCGCCATGGATTCCGCTCCCCTCTTGGTTGTCTTGCCACCATTATGGCCGCGAAACTGCAGGTGTGCACCGCGCGCGGTACCAAGGTGACAGAACTGTTCGCGAGCGGGGGCGTTTTGTCCGCCTCGCACTCGCAGCGGTGGCGGGGACCAACATGATTCTTAATCCCCGTCCCAGAAAAATCATTTAGCGGCGGGCACGGAGCTTTTCGTAGCCTTCGGCGAAGAAGGCGACCGTGGCGGCGTCGGCGTCGGCGGCGTCCGTCTCGGTTGCGGGGACCACGCCGTGCTCGTCGCTCACTAGGAACAGCGCGCCCTTAAGCTGCGCGGGAATATCTACGCGCGTGACCGGGATGCCCTTGGTCTGGGCCAGCTGCTCGATGAGCGTCGCCGTGCCGCACAGGCACTCGTCCGCCGGCGCCACAAAGGCCAGCTCACCGTCGTTGACGGCAGCGAGCAGCTCGGGCGC
>USOF01000105.1 GCA_900556285.1 uncultured Collinsella sp.
CGAGATGCTCAGGAGTCTCGTGGGCTCGGAGATGTGTATAAGAGACAGGCGCCCGATGCCGCTCATGGCAGATACCGGCAACGCGGCCAAAAAGCGCTGCTCGGTTCCGGGACGCACGATGGTCAGCCCAAACGGCTTATCCCGCTCGCTTGCGATCTTTGCAACCGTCTTGTTGCAGCCCACGCCAATGGAGCACGTCACTCCCAGCGCTGCCACGCGGTCGCTTATACGCCGCGCAACCAGCAGCGGGTCTTCGGGCGCAAAGCGACCCGGTGTGATATCGATAAAGGCTTCGTCGATGGATACGCGCTCAACACGCGGGGTCTCGTCGGCGAGAATCGCCATGACCTGCGCGCTCACCTCGCGGTAGCGATCAAAGTGCCCGTGCGTCCAAATGGCTTGCGGGCACAAGCGCCGCGCCTCGGCCGAGGCCATGGCAGAGTGCACGCCAAAGCGACGCGCCTCATACGAACACGTGGACACGACGCCACGCGAATCGGCGTCTCCGCCCACGATGAGCGGCTTTCCGCGCCATTCGGGATGATCGAGCATCTCCACGCTCGCAAAAAACGCATCGAGGTCCATGAGGCCCACCGCCGGACCCGTCCAGGGAGGCGGCGTGACGCCCATGGCATCCTTATAACCGTATGTATGTTCGCGTCTTTCCATGTCATGAGTATACCGCGCAGCTCATGTGGGGTGCGTGTATGTGCTTGCAAATCCCGAATTCTTGTCTAAGATATGGATTTGCCCTCGACTACACCGAAGAAGTTGGTCTCACGGACTTCACCTGCCCGCGTCGATGGCGTATTATGTTCAACTGTTTGTTTGTAGTTGCAGCCTAAAGCTGCTTGGTTGGAGGAGTTTCCTTTGGCAGTCAAGATTCGCCTTGCTCGTCACGGCGCTAAGAAGCGTCCGTACTACCGTGTCGTCGTCGCCGATTCCCGCGCCCCGCGTGACGGTCGTATCATCGAGGAGGTTGGCCGCTACAACCCGATGACCGCCCCCAAGACCATCAACCTCGACCTCGAGAAGATCGCCGACTGGCAGTCCAAGGGCGCTCAGCTCACCGACGCCGTCGCCGCTCTGGTCAAGGCCGCCAATGAGGGCGAGAAGACCGAGACCGTCGTCAAGAAGTCCAAGAAGCAGCTCGCCAAAGAGGCCGAGGCCGCTAAGGCTGCCGCTGAGGCCGCTGAGGGCGCCGAGGAGTAAATCGTGCCTGAGGTTGACGCTGCACAGCTCGAGGGTGAGGCAATGCTCTCAGATCGCATCGCCGATCTCGTCGAATATCTCGTTGTTCAGATCGTCGACGACCCGGATTCCGTGAGCCTTGAGGTCATCGATGGTGACGACGCCTCTACAATTGAGGTTTCGGTCGCCGAGGATGACGTCGCTAAGGTTATCGGCCGTCGTGGCCGTACCATCAAGGCCATTCGCACGCTCGCCCGTGCACTGGCCGCTCGCCTCGACACTGCTGTCGAGGTAGAGGTTCTGGGCTAGGACCTTGAGGTCCCAGTACAAAAACATCGCCCGTGTTGTCAAGCCGCACGGAAGGAAGGGGGAGGTCCTCGCGCAGCCGCTGCGGGGGCTTCCTTCTGTATTAGAGCCGGGTATGCGCGTCGCCCTGACGCCGCCGGCGCTCAAGCGCGACCGCTTTTGCACGGTCGTGTCCGTCACCGATACGGGCGATGGCGATCTGGTCTCGTTTGAGGGCATTGACGACTTGACGGCCGCCGAGGGCATCACGGGATGCTACGTGCTGGCAAATCGTGACGATTTTGAGTTCGATTCGCTCGACGCTGCCTATACCGACCTGATGGGTCGCGAGGTGGTCGACGAGCGCTTCGGTTTACTCGGCACGATCGTCGAGATCATGTCGACGCCCGCTAACGATGTCTGGGTTGTTGAGGGCGATCGGTACGGCGAGGTACTGATTCCCGTGATCGAGCAGGTCGTGCTCGATCTTCCCGACACAGGAACAATTTCCGTCCACGTTATGGACGGCCTGATCGATATGGACAAGTAGGGAGGACAACATGCTGATCGAGACCCTTTCGGTCTTTCCCGAGATGTTTGAGCCCGTCATGTCCACATCGATCTTGGGCCGCGCTCGCAAGGCCGGCCTTTTTGATTTTAAGGCGTATAACCTGCGCGACTGGACGCACGACCGCCATCGTACCGTCGATGACGAGCCGTACGGCGGCGGGCAGGGCATGCTCATGAAGGTCGAGCCTATCGCCGAGGCCATCGAGGCCATTAGCGCAGGGGGTCCCAAGCCCACTGTGGTGTTCTTTACCCCCTGTGGCGAGCCCTTTACGCAGCATGTGGCCGAGCGCCTGCTCAAAAGTGAGCGCCTGTTGTTTGTGTGCAGTCGCTACGAGGGTGTCGACGAGCGTGCGTATGCGTATGCCGATGAGCGTCTGTCGATCGGCGACTATGTGCTCACGGGCGGCGAGCTTCCCGCTATGGTCGTTGCCGATGCCGTCGTACGCCTGATTCCCGGCTCCCTTGGTGACGAAATGAGCAACGTCGAGGAGTCATTCTCGACCGCCGAGGACGGAGGACTGCTCGAGTACGCGCAGTACACCCGTCCTGCCGAGTTCAACGGCGAGGGCGTGCCGCCGGTGCTCGTGAGCGGTGACCATGCCAAGGTTGACGCCTGGCGCCGTAAGAATGCCATCGAGCGCACCTGCCGCTGGCGTCCCGACCTGATCGAGACGGCGCGGCTCACGCCCGAGGAGCGTGCGTACGCGCAGGAGATTCTGGACGCTTCGTATTCGCAGAGCGAGGAGTGAGAATGGTTCCATCGCAGCATTCCGCGTTGAGGGGCGCTTTTGAGTGGATCGCGGTCATCGCGATCGCACTGGTCGCCACCTTCTTGATTCGCTCGTTTGTGGTCGAGCCCTTTGTGGTGCCCACCGGCTCCATGGAGTCCACGATCGAGATTGGCGACCAGATCCTGGCACAAAAGGTGAGCCTCGAGCTCGGTCAGCCCGTCAAGCAGGGCGATATCGTGGTGTTTCACAACCCCGATGGCACCTCCGAGCATGATGTTCTTGTCAAGCGTGTTATTGCCACGGCCGGCCAGACGGTCGACCTGCAGGATGGCAAGGTGGTCGTTGACGGCCAAGCGCTCGACGAGGACTATACGACGGGCATGAGCTGGCCACTTTCGGTCCAAGCACCCGGCACTCAGGTAAGCTATCCCTACACCGTTCCCGACGGGTGCGTGTGGGTGATGGGCGACAACCGCGAAAACTCTGCCGACTCACGCTACTTTGGTCCCGTCGATCGCTCTGATTTGATTGCTGTGGCACTCGTTCGCTACTGGCCGCTCAACCGCATCGGCGCTATCGACTAAAAACCGCTATAGTACAGTACCTAACCGTGTAATCGTTTCGACGAGGGGATATTAGAGGCATGAACGCTTCATCGCTTTCCTTCCAAGACATCATCCTGCGCCTCCAGCAGTACTGGGGCGAGCAGGGCTGCGTCATTATGCAGCCCTATGACTCCGAGGTCGGTGCCGGTACCTTCCATACCGCGACCACGCTGCGCTCGCTCGGTCCCGCCGAGTGGCGCACCTGCTATGCGCAGCCTTGCCGCCGTCCCGCCGACGGCCGCTACGGCGAGAACCCCAACCGCATGCAGCACTACTATCAGTTCCAGGTGCTCATCAAGCCGTCGCCGGTCAACGCCCAGGAGCTCTACCTGGGGTCTCTTGCCGCCATTGGCCTGGACCCCAACGACCATGACGTCCGCTTTGTCGAGGACGACTGGGAGAGCCCGACGCTCGGCGCCTGGGGCCTTGGCTGGGAGGTCTGGCTCAACGGCATGGAGGTCACGCAGTTTACGTACTTCCAGCAGGTGGGCGGCATCGAGGTCGACCCCGTGCCCGTCGAGATCACCTATGGCCTGGAGCGTATCGCCATGTACGCTCAGGGCGTCAACTCCGTTTACGACCTGGTGTGGAGCTATCTGCCCGACGGAACGCCCATGACCTATGGCGACGTGTTCCTCGAGAACGAGCGCGAGTTCAGTGCCTATAACTTTGAGGTCGCCAACGTCGAGATGATGCGTCAGAAGTTTGACGACTACGAGGCCGAGTGCCACTCCTGCCTGGAGCGCAAGCTGCCGCTGCCGGCGTACGACTGTGTCATGAAGTGCAGCCACGCCTTCAACCTGCTCGATGCCCGCGGCGCCCTGTCCGCAGTCGAGCGTGCCAACTACATCCTGCGCGTCCGCGCCGTCGCCAAGGCGTGCTGCGAGGCCTATATGGCCGAGGTCGCCGGAGTCAACGAGAATGCCGACCAGGAAGGCGAGGTGGCGTAAGCCATGGCAGACGCTAAGGATTTCCTGTTTGAGATCGGTACGGAGGAAATGCCCTCTGCACCGCTGAACAATGCCGTCAAGCAGCTTGGCACCATGATCGCCAAGGGTCTCGACGAGGCCGGTCTGGCCCACGGCGAGGTCCGCGTGATCTCGAGCCCGCGCCGCCTGGCTGCGCTCGTTGCCGACGTCGCCACCGCGACCGACGAGGTTCACGAGGTCAAGCGCGGCCCCGCGGCAAACATTGCCTTTGATGCCGACGGTAACGCCACCAAGGCCGCCCAGGGCTTTGCCCGCAAGTGCGGTGTGGCTGCCGAGGACCTTGTCCGTCGCGAGGACACCGACGGCCGCGAGTACGTGTTCGCCGAGAAGAACATTCCCTCCGCTCCGACTACGCCGATCCTGACGTCTCTGTGCGAGAAGACTATCGCCGGCCTGCAGTGGCCCAACTACCGCAGCCAGCGCTGGGGCCACGAGCACGCTACGTTTGTTCGTCCGGTCCGTTGGATCTGCTGCCTTTTGGGTGAGGACGTCGTGCCCGTGTCGTTTGCCGATGTGACGAGTGGCAATACCACGCGCGGACATCGCGTTCTGGGCCCCGGTGACCATGTGGTCGCCAGCCCCGCCGTCTACGAGCAGGTGCTCGAGGACGCCGGCGTGCTCTCTGCCGAGCGTCGTCGCGAGGCCATCCTTGCCGGTATCGCCGAGGTCGAGGCTGCGCGCCCCGGCTGCCATGTCGACACGCCTAAGAAGGTCTTTGAGGAGGTCATTAACCTCTGCGAGTGGCCGACGGTGCTTGTCGGTACCTTCGATGAGGAGTTCCTCAAGGTCCCGCACGAGATCATCTGCGAGTCCATGCTCACCAACCAGCGCTACTTCCCGATTTATGACGGCGAGGGCAAGCTCACGCGTGAGTTCGTAGTCGTCTCCAACAGCAAGCCCGAGAATGCCGAGCGCGTGATCGACGGCAACGAGCGCGTCGTGCGCGCCCGTCTGGACGACGCCAAGTTCTTCTATGAGGAGGACCTGAAGATCTCCCTTGACGAGTTCCGCGAGCGTCTGGCCAAGGTCGCCTTCCAGGAGAAGCTCGGTAGCGTGCTCGCCAAGTCCGAGCGTATTGAGCAGCTCGCGCTCGCCATCGCCCGCGAGGCTCACCTGGGTGCCCATCTGGCCGCCGATGCGGCTCGCGCCGCTCACCTGTGCAAGGC
>USOF01000106.1 GCA_900556285.1 uncultured Collinsella sp.
AGCCCCAGTGGATGCTGGACTTCCGCCTGAAGTCGCTGGAGATCTACCACAAGATGCCCAACCCCACCTGGGGCCCGGGCATCGAGGGCCTGGACATGGACAACATCGTCACCTACGTCAAGCCCAACACCGAGCAGAAAAACGACTGGGAGTCCGTCCCGGACGACATCAAGAACACCTTCGAGCGCCTGGGCATCCCCGAGGCCGAGCGCAGCTACCTGGCCGGCGTGGGCGCCCAGTACGACTCCGAGCTGGTCTACCACAACATGCAGGACACCGCGTCCAAGATGGGCATCGTCTACTCCGGTATTGAGGAAGCCCTGCACGATCCGCAGTGGGAACCGCTCATCCACGAGAAGTTTATGACACTCATCCCGCCCACCGACCACAAGTTTGCGGCCCTGCACGGCGCCGTATGGTCCGGCGGCTCGTTTGTCTACGTGCCCAAGGGCACCAAGCTCGATTTCCCGCTGCAGAGCTACTTCCGCCTCAACGCCAAGGGTGCCGGCCAGTTTGAGCACACGCTCATCATCGTCGAGGACGATGCCGACCTGCACTTTATCGAGGGTTGCTCCGCGCCCAAGTACAACGTTGCCAACCTCCACGCCGGCGCTGTGGAGCTCTTTGTGGGCAAACGCGCACACCTGCGCTACTCGACCATCGAGAACTGGTCCAAGAACATGTACAACCTCAACACCAAGCGCGCGCGCGTGGACGAGGACGGCGACATCGAGTGGATCAGCGGCTCCTTCGGCAGCCACGTGGGCTACCTCTACCCTATGAGCGTGCTTTCCGGCCGCAAGAGCCGCTCGAGCTTTACCGGCATCACCTTTGCCGGCGCCGGTCAGAACCTCGACACCGGCTGCAAGGTCGTGCTCAACGCGCCCGATACCTCGGCAACCGTCGAGACCAAGGGCATCTCCAAGAGCGGCGGCATCCAGACGTTCCGCAGCTCCATCGTGGCCACGCCTAAGGCCGAGGGCTCCAAGGCAACCGTGAGCTGCCAGTCGCTCATGCTCGACGACCAGAGCCGCTCCGACACCATCCCCGCCATGGACATCCGCGCCAAGAACGTCGACATCGGCCACGAGGCCACCATCGGCCGCATCGGCGACGATAAGGTGTTCTACCTGATGAGCCGCGGTATCTCGGAGGAAGAGGCCCGTACCATGATCGTCAACGGCTTTGCCAACCCGGTCTCCAAGGAGCTGCCGCTGGAGTACGCCGTCGAGATGAACAACCTGATCAAGCTCGAGATGGAAGGAGCGATCGGATAATGAAACAGACCACCAACACCGCTGCTACCATCCTTGAGCAGGTTAATGCGATGCCGGCTGCCACTTGGGGTTGGCTCAAGATGAACCAGACCAAGCTCGAGCTCTCTGACGAGCTTGCCGCCGCTCCCACCGAGGCCGTTGAGGTCGAGGGCTTGGACGAGCAGTTTACCGGCGTGGCAGACGCGTTTGAAGCCGCCATGGACGCTATGGCCGAGCGTTTCCCCGAGCGCCGCGCCTCCGCCCCCGGCGATGCCGCCGACCGCGCCCGTATCACGCCCGAGACCGAGCTCGACGTGCCTGCGACCTCCGTCTACCAGGCCGGCGCCATCAAGCTCGAGGAGGAGCTCTCCCCTGCCGAGGCCTTCGAGACTGGCATGGGCGAGGCTGCCTACACCTACCTGGCCGACCACGCTACCAAGCGCATCGTCATCGATGTGCCCGCATACAAGCACGCCACGGTTACCGTGCGCGTGAGCGCTGTCGATGCCGCCGCGGCCATCGCCGCCATCGACGTCGTCGCCCGCCCGCAGGCAACGCTCGACCTGCAGATCGCCCTGGACTCCCCCGTTGCCGGCGAGGGTGTCGTGGGCTCCGTGCTACGCGTGTGCGCCCACGAGTATGCCACCGTCAACGTGACCTGCACGCAGACGCTCGACGATAGCTGGATCGCGCTCGACGACACCGGCCTGTTCCTGGACGAGGGCGCGCGCGTCAACGTGCAGCACACCGTCCTGGGTGCCGGCGCCAGCGCCACCGGCCTTGCCGGCGACCTGCTGGGCGATACCGCCAAGGTCACCATCGATACCGATTACCTGGGTGCCCGCGAGCAGGTGCGCGACTTTAACTACGAGCTGCGCCACCGCGGTCGCAAGACCGAGTGCGAGATCGACGCCAACGGCGTGCTGACCGGCACGTCCAAGAAGGTCTACCGCGGCACCATCGACCTCGTGCACGGCTGCAAGGGTGCAACCGGCACCGAGCGAGAGACGGTGCTTTTGGCCAACAGGGGCGTCGACAACAAGACCGTTCCCGTCATTCTCTGCGACGAGGACGACGTCGCCGGCAACCACGGCGCCACCATCGGTCACGTCCGCGACGAGCAGCTATTCTACCTCGCCTGCCGCGGCCTTGACCAAAACGCCGCCGAGGACCTGTTCATCCGCGCCAAGCTGGAGGACGCCGCGCTTTCCGCCACCGACGAGCGCACCCGCGCCGCCGTCGTCCGCCTGGGAAACAACCTGATCGACAACTTTGAAGAGGAGCTCGCATGATCGACACCGAGCACGTTAAATGCGATACCTGCACTGCCCCCGAGCCCATGGAGCTCGACGCCAGCGACGAGGCTTCGCGCGGCTGGCCCACCGTGGACATCGAGACCAACCCCTACAAGGGCCAGTTCCCGCTGTTCCAGCAGCACCCCGAGATCGCCTTCCTCGATAGCGCCGCCACCGCGCAGCGCCCTGCCTGTGTGCTCGACGCCGAGCGCAACTTCTATCAGCGCATGAACGCCAACCCCCTGCGCGGACTGTACTCGCTGTCCGTCGAGGCCACCGACGCCATCGCGAAGGTGCGCCAGCAAATCGCCGACCTCATCGGCGCCCCCAACGCCAACGAGGTCGTCTTCACCCGCAACACGAGCGAGTCGCTCAACCTGGTCGCCAAAAGCTTTGCGCCCACAGTGCTCGAACCGGGCGACGAGGTCGTCATCACCATCATGGAGCACCACTCGAACCTGATTCCGTGGCAGCAGGTCTGCCGCGAGACCGGCGCCAAGCTCGTCTACCTCTACCCCACCAAGACCGGCCAGCTCACCACCGAGGAGGTTCTTGCAAAGGTGGGTCCCAAGACCAAGATCCTGGCCGTGGGACAGGTCTCCAACGTGTTGGGCGTCGAGAACCCGGTCAAGAACCTCGGCAAGCTCGTGCACAAGTACGGCGGCTACCTGGTCGTCGACGGTGCGCAGTCGCTGCCACACATGCCGGTCGATGTGGCCGACCTGGGCGCCGACTTCTTTGCCTTTAGCGCGCACAAGGCCATGGGCCCCATGGGCATCGGCGTGCTGTGGGGCAAGATGGACCTGCTCAACGCCATGCCGCCCATGCTCACCGGCGGCGAGATGATCGATTCGGTCACCGAGCAGGACGCCGTCTGGGCTCCTGTCCCCGAGAAGTTCGAGGCGGGTACGCAGGACGCCGCCGGCATCTTCGCCACGGGTGCGGCACTCGACTACCTGGTCAACACGGTGGGTTACGAGAACATCCAGGCCCGCGAGCAGGCACTCGTCCACTATCTGATGGGCGAACTCATGCAGCTCGACTTTGTCCAGATCATCGGCTCCATCTACTGGGACAACCACCACGGCGTCGTGAGCTTTAACGTCCGCGGCATCCACCCACACGACGTCGCGAGCATCATGGACATGGACGGCGTCTGTATCCGCGCCGGCCACCACTGCGCGCAGCCGCTGCTCACCTGGCTGGGCGTCGAGAATCTTGCCTGCTGCCGCGCCAGCGTGGCCTTCTACAACGACAAGGCCGACATCGACAAGTTCATCGCCGGCCTGCATCACGTTTGGAGCACGTTCAATGGGTAATCTGTACACCTCCACCACATTTATGGAGCACAACTCGCACCCCGACTACAAGTACGAGATGGACGCCCCCACGCACGAGCACGACGGCATCAACCCCAGCTGCGGAGACGAGCTCACCTTGCAGCTACGTGTCGAGAACGGCGTAATCGAGGAGGCCTCCTTTACCGGCCACGGCTGCGCCATCAGCCAGGCTTCCGCCGATATCATGGCGGACCTCATCACCGGCGAGACCGTCGAGGAAGCTCGCCGCTTGGCAGAGCTCTTCCTCGCCATGATCCGCGGCGAGCAGCTCTCCGAGGAGGACTTGGAAGACCTGGACGAGGCCGCCCAGCTCCAGGACATCTCGCACATGCCCGCCCGCGTCAAATGCGCCGAGCTCGCCTGGCGCACCCTCGACGGCATGCTCACGGGACAAAATAATCAGTAGTATTTGTCCCAAATCTTAAGAATTTTGTTGGCCGAATCGCTTGACAAGAGTGGTTCGGCCATTTTCTATTCCGAGCCCTCAGCCTGAGCATTCACCCGCGCATAAGCGCGCACGATACGAGAGACGGTACTCTTGCTGATTCCCGTATACCGTTCGATCTCGCGCACCGTGTAGCCGCCATCGTGCAGGGCGAAAACGATTCCGTCTCGCCGCGAGGGTGCTACGGTCTTGAGTTCGTTGAGCGGCACACCCAGGCGATTCGCCATCTTGTCGGCAAACGCACGCCGCTCCCACTCTGTCTCATCCATATCGTGAATCACCGGATCGGAACCATCGGACATCGACAGAGAATAATCCAGAAACCCCTTGGCAGACTCAAAGAGCTCAAGCACACAAGAAGGGTCCGAAAATCCCCTCGTCGTATCGTTGTCATACGCTCTCAGATACTCGGCAAAGCTGCTCCAGGGATAACGCTCGATCAGGGCGATACCCGCCTCCTGCGGATTAGCGTGAACATAGCGAATGGCAGCCATTAGATAACGGTCGGCATCGAGCGAGCGCCGGTCAAAACGGTTCTGGAACAGATGACCCGTGCGCCCCGTGCGTTTATTGAACCGCCGCGCGTACGTCAAAAGCAGCCGGTGCATCGCCGCGCTCATCGCGTCCTCGTAATCTGCAAGCACCAGATGCACGTGATTGCCCATAAGGCACCAGGCGATAACCGTCACGCCCGCCTCGCGGCAGCACTCGCGCATCAGCTCCAAAAACTCCCACCGGTCTTCATCGCCCTCAAAGATGAGCTGCTTGCCCACACCGCGGGCACAGACATGGTAAAAGCCGGTAACCGTTCTCCAAACGCGCTGCATGGCGCTCCCTTCGCCGGGATCTGATTGCCATCCAATACAGCACGATTGAAGCGTGCCATCAAAACATTCACGCAAAACAATACACTCGCGCGGCCAAAGGCAGTAAACGGGCGGCGAACGGCACCGTTGCAACAGGTCAGACCCCGCAACGCATACAAGAGCTGACCAAAAGCTTGCCCAAGACGAACCCCCTCTACGGAAGTTCGCGACCACAGAACATATAGTTAAACCGTTTCAATTAAAACTTCCGGACCTGTCTCTTATACACATCTCCGAGCCCACGAGACTCCTGAGCATCT
>USOF01000107.1 GCA_900556285.1 uncultured Collinsella sp.
GAGATGGGCGAGACGGCCGTTTTGGTTGCGCTCGTGAGCTCGTCTGCCAGCGCGTCAAGGGAAGCCCACTTAGACGTGTCCTTTACGGCAACGGGCACGGCCACGCGCCCAAAGGGCATCAGATGCACGAGCGTGTTCTTGGAGATGTTGGAGTTGGGCACAATGATGGTCTGCCCGCAGGCGTCCTCGATGGTTGTGTGACGCCAGGTGATATCTTGGACCACGCCCGACACGCCGCCGACCTCGATATTGTCGCCGGGTTTGATAATGCCCATAAAGGTCACCTGCATACCGCCGATAAGGTTCGACAGCGTGTCCTGAAAGCCGAGCGAGATGGCGATGCCGCCGACGCCAAGAGCGGCGACGAGGGCGTTTGCATTAATGCCAAAACAGTTGTCGAGGATAAAGCTGCCGCCGATCATCCAGATGACGGCGCGTGTGATGTTGATGAAGATACTCGATGCCGGAAGCGGGTTATCGTCTCGGTTAAGCAGATGGTTCAGGGTCTTGGATACGACCTTGGCGGCGACGGCGGTGCCTATCGCCAAGATGACGGCCCAGATGATGTTGTGGACCCACCGTTGCTCAAAGAAATGAAGAATCGGCTCAAACAATTCCATGTAGGGAAAACCTCCTAATGATCGTCCAACCATGATACCCACCAAGAAGCCCGTCCGATCAAATTCGGACGGGCTTCTGTGCTCGATATAAGGTTTACGCGGTGGGGCTGCAAGGCCCGGCGGTGTAGCTTAGCGTCGACGCTTCCAGATAATGCCGAGAATGATGACGATGATGCCGCCGATAAGGCACGCGCCAACTACTGCCAGCGTGCGGTCTCCCGTTGCGGCGAGCTTACCGGTCGTCTTCTTGGTGATGACCTTCGTGGTCGTCGTGTCCGTCTTAGGCGAGGGCTTAGGCGTCGGGGCCGGTGTGGGCGTGGGGTCCACGGCAGCGGAGCCAAAGCTGATGGTGCCCGCGAGCGAGGCCATCTTGCTCTCCCAGCTGTTCTGCCCGATCAACGCCCTTAGCGCTGACTCGCAGGTACCCCACTCGGTGTGCTTGGTGGCGTTTGTGAAGGTGGGGAAGTCGGTCGTGCTGGTGATGATGTAGTTGTTGGTGGCGACGGTATAGGCCTTGGCGGGGTCGAGCGTGCTGCCGTCCTTGGTGAGTGTGGCACTCACAATGCGCTTGCCTTCGGGCTGCGTCCAATCAATCGTCACGTTGATGCCGCCAAAGGAGAGAACGCTGCCAGAGTCATCGCGCCACTTGTACTTGTCTTGCGCCTCCTGCTCGGTGTGACCGGCCGCCACATAAGCCTGCTGAAGCTTGTAGCTGTCGTTGCAATCGTCGCTAATTTGTAGCGAGTGCTCGAGCGCTGCGAGGAAGTCAGCGCCGGTCATGGTCCAGGTCTCCACGGTGTTGCCGTAGGGCGAGATAGCGATGACGTTGCCGGCGGTCACGTTGCCCGCCGCGATGCCGCCGCGGATGCCGCCAGCGTTTTCGATAGCGAGGTCCGCGCCCGTCAGGGCAAGATAGGAGCCGCAAATCACATGGCCGATGGTCTGGGCCTTGGTGGTGTCGCCCTCCTTACTGGGGCGGAAATCGGTGGTGCGCACCATTTCCCAACCATGCGTGCCTGCGGCGTCCTCGCCGTAGAAATAGTTGGTGGTGGATGTGCTGAGCACCTTGTTCGATTCGTTTTCAAAGGCCTCGTCGAGCGGCTTGATCTTGTTGCGGACGTCTTCAAGGCGGCTTTGGTAGTCGGAGCCCTTGTCGGGGTCTGCCAAAAGGTCGTTGACGTTCTTGGCGGTGTAGAGCTTCTCGTCACTGCCGTCTGCAGGGACCGTGACCGTGTCATCGTCGGTCGTCTCGGTGCCATTCGTGTCGTACTTGTACGGAATGGAAAGCAGCCCCACCTCGGCAAAGGCGCTGCCTGCCTCAACAACGTGGATCGTCTTGCCGTCGGCTCCCGTCACCTTCTCGTTAAGGTTGATGTGCTCGTGGCCTGCGATAAGGGCATCGACGCCACGGAGTCGCGTGGCAAAGGTTTTTGCGTCGAGCGTGTGCGCGATACACACAACAACATCGCAGCCCTCCCTGCGCAGCTGCTCTGCCTCGGCATTGATGGCGTTCGCGGCACTCGAGAAGCTGGTGCCCGCGACTAGGTCTGCACGCAACGAGGAGCCAAGCGACTCATCCATGGCTCCTACAACGCCGACCTTGATCTGGTAGGCGAACGTTGAGTGATTTTCGCTGTCCTCCCAGGTGCGGTCGAGCGTCTTGGTGATGCTCGAGCTCCATACGCCGCTCGTGGACGTTGCGTTCGCGCAAAGCATGGCGAAGGGCGTGCCGGTGGTGCTGTAGCCGGTCATGGTGCGGAGTTTGTCTGCGCCGTAGCTCCAGTCGTGGTTGCCTGGCGTGGTCGCGTCGTAGCCGTCGGCGTAGAAGGTGTCCATGAGCTCGGCGATGCTCTTACCCTCGCTCATGGTGGCGAAGGACTGTCCGTGGAAGGTGTCGCCCGCATCGAGCAAAAGATCGGGGGCGTTGCCCTGGGCGCTATAGAGAACTGCCAGTCCGTCGAAGCCGACGGTGCCGGTGCCCTTGCTTTCGTTGTAGCTGTACTTGTAGCTGCCGTGGATGTCGTTGGTGTGCATGATGGCCACGGAGCCGTCAATAGCGGCGGGCAGGTTCCCCGCGAAAGCGAGGCTTGGGATGCCTGCGAGCGAGCCGGCAAACAACGCGGCGGCTAACGCAAGGCGGGGGAGTCTTTTCATGGCAGTTTCCTTAGTCCTTAGCCAGAATGTCTGGTTGAATATCGGATTATCGACATAATATGCGAAAACCGCCGCAAGGGCGTCTGTCCCTTTGCGGCGGTTTTGACGTTTGCGCAGGTAAAACCTGCCAAAATAAACCTGTCCCTTTTTGGTAGGTTTAGCTCAGCAGCATGCGGTCGTTGGCGAGCTCGCCGCCCGAGACCTCCTCGAACTTCTGCAGCAGGTCGGCGACGGTGAGCGACTTCTTCTCATCGCCCGCCACGTCGTAGATTACGTGGCCCTCGTGCATCATGATCAGACGGTTGCCCAGGCGGATGGCGTCGTTCATATTGTGCGTGACCATGAGCGTGGTCAGGTGGTTCTCGTCGACGATCTCCTCGGTTAGGTTAAGCACCTTGGAGGCCGTCTTGGGGTCGAGCGCTGCGGTGTGCTCGTCGAGTAGCAGCAGGCGAGGCTTGGTGAGCGTGGCCATGAGCAGGGTGAGCGCCTGGCGCTGTCCGCCCGAAAGCAGACCGACCTTGGCGTTGAGGCGCGTGTCCAGACCGAGGTCAAGGCGCTTAAGCAGCTCAACGTACTCGTCCTTTTCGGCCTTGGTGACGCCCCACGAAAGACCGCGACGCTGGCCGCGGCGCTTGGCAAGGGCAAGGTTCTCAGCGATCTGCATGTCGGCAGCGGTACCGCGCATAGGGTCCTGGAACACGCGGCCCAGATACTTGGCGCGCTGCGACTCGCTCAGGCGCGAGATGTCGGTGCCGTCGAGCTCGATAACGCCTGAATCGAGCGGATACACGCCGGCGATCATGTTGAGCAGCGTGGACTTGCCGGCGCCGTTGCTGCCGATCACGGTTACAAAGTCGCCGTCATTCAGGGTGAGGTCGACGCCGGTGAGCGCGCGCTTCTCGGTGACGGTGCCCTTGTTAAAGGTCTTCTTGACGTGCGAGAGCTTAAGCATCTGCCTCATCCCCCTTCGTGTAGGAGCTGCGGAGCTTATAGCGCTCCCAAACCACGGGCACGCACAGGGCCACGGCAACGATCACGGCGGAGAGCAGCTTCATGTCGTTGGCGTCCATGCCCAACTGCAGCACGATAGCGCGGATAAGGAAGTACACCACGGAGCCAAAGACGGCGGAGGCCAGGCGAACGCTAAACTGCGTGAGACCGCCGGGCAGCAGGCGGCCGAGCACCTCGCCGATAACAATGGCGGCAAGACCGATAACGATGGCGCCGGTGCCCATGCCAATGTCGGCGTACTTCTGGCTCTGGCAGATGAGCGCACCCGAAAGGCCGATAAGGGCGTTGGAGAGCACGAGGGCGATCATCTTGGTGGAGTTGGTGTTGACGCCCAGGGCGCGGATCATGTACTCGTTGTTGCCGGTGGCACGCAGCGCCGAGCCGATCTCGGTGCCAAAGAACCAGTACAGGATGGCGACGATGGCCACGGCCAGCACAATGCCCAGGATGATGGCAACGGTGGACTGCGGCAGGCCCGTCATGTGGCTGACGGATGAGAAGATGGTGCCCTTGGCAAGGATGGGCGTGTTGGATTTGCCCATGATGCGCAGGTTGATGGACCACAGACTGATCTGCGTCAGGATTCCGGCGAGGATCGCGGGAATCTCAAAGACAGTGGTCAAAATGCCCGTGACGGCGCCCGCGATGGCACCGGCACACATGCCGGCCAAAACAGCGAGCAGCGGGTCGACGTTGTTATTGACGATGAGCACGGCGCAGACGCAGCCGCCGAGGGCAAAGCTGCCGTCACAGGTCATATCGGGGATGTCGAGCAGGCGGAACGTGATAAACACGCCAAGTACCATAATGCCCCAGAGGACGCCCTGCGAAACGGCGCCTTGCAATGCAATAAGCATGCTTCATACCTCCTAGGATAGGGTGGACACGTGAGTCACCATGATAGCGGTAACAATGCATAAAAGAGCTGCGGCCGGATGTTTTGTCTCATCCGTAACAAGCAGGGCGAACGCCGGTCTTTGGCGTTCGCCCCTGTGGCTCAGATATTGAATAACACGGCAACGGCGCGAGTGCGTGCCCTAGACGCGCTACCGCGCATGGCGCTACTCGTCCAGAGCAGAAAGATCGATGCCCAGAGCCTCGGCCATCTCGTCGTTCTTGACGACGACTAGGTCCTTGCTCGAGAGGTGCTTGATCGGCATATCCTCGGGCTTAGCCTCACCCTTCAGGATCTTGACGGCCATCTCGCCCGCGGCGTAGCCCAGATCCTCGTAGTTGATGGAGAGGGTGAACAGGCCGCCAGCCATGCACATACCCTCCTCGCCGGTCACGTAGGGAAGCTTGTTCTCCTTGCAGATCTGGCCCACCTGCGAGGCGCCCGCGGCGATGGTGTTATCGGTGGGGGAGTACAGCGCGTCGACCTTGCCCACGGCAGATTCGACGACGGACTGGATCTCGTTGGAGCTCGAGACGGTGTAATCGGTGTACTTCAAGCCCAGCTTGTCGAGCTCCTTCTTGGCGGCCTTGATCTGGACGTCGGAGTTGGACTCGGCGGTGCAGTAGAGCAAGCCGACCTTCTTAACGTCGGGCAGGACCTTCTGCATCATCTCGAGCTGCTCGGCGACCGGGGTTAGGTCGGAGGCGCCGGTGACGTTGGTGCCGGGCTTATCGTTGTCCTGGACCAGGCC
>USOF01000108.1 GCA_900556285.1 uncultured Collinsella sp.
AATATGGACGGCGTGGCCGATGCCGACCGCACGGCGCGTTTCATGAGCGTGGTCGCGCTGATCGACGCCGAGGGCTTCGTGCTCACCGGCACCGGTTCGTGCGAGGGCGTGATAGGCCATGAGGGGCGTGGCGAGTTTGGTTTTGGCTATGACCCGCTCTTCCTGCCAAGCGATACTCCGGGCAAGACCATGGCGGAACTCGCGCCGGACGAGAAAAATGCCATCAGCCATAGGTTCCACGCGCTTTTGGACCTCTCGTCCAAACTCTCCGCGGAGGCTAAGTAGATGCGCGCCGTGGTGCAGCGCGTCTCGTCCGCATCGGTGGCTATAGACGGCGAGACGGTGGGCCAAATTGGCCGTGGATACCTGGTGCTGTTGGGCGTTGGCCACAACGATACCAGGGCGGACGCGGACAAGCTGTGGGGCAAGCTGGGCGGCCTTCGCATCAACGATGACGAGGACGGCAAGACCAACCTGTCGCTGGAGCAGGTGAAAGGCGAGGTCCTGGTGGTTTCGCAGTTCACGCTCTATGCGGATTGCCGTCGCGGCCGTCGCCCGTCCTTCACGGCGGCAGGCGCCCCGGAAGTCGCCAACGATCTCTACGAGTACTTTGTCTCGCTGGTGCGTGCGGACGTCCCCCATGTGGCGTGCGGCCGCTTTGGCGCCGACATGAAGGTTTCGCTGGTCAACGACGGTCCCTTCACCATCATCCTCGACACCGACGAGCTCTAGCCTCGTTTCCAAGATACGCACTTCGCGGCGCTCCAGATTGTCCTCATTTGACGGATATCTGGGGCGCCTCTTCTATGCGTGACGCTCTGACGTGCAATTTTGTTAGCAGGCTGCTATACTGCTTCCGTTTGAACCTAAGTTGGGCGCATTATGCCCTTGTGGAGGCTAACAAGATGGAAGAGCTTGAAGTTAATCACGTGGACGAGATTCACCAGAAGCTGATCAACATGGTGGGGGAGCGAATCCGCGTCAAGGCCAATATGGGCCGCACCCGCGTGGTCGAGCGCATGGGCACCATCAAGACGGTTCATCCGTCTGTGTTCATTGTCGAGGTGGACGAGCGCCGTGGCCGTAAGTCCCGCCAGTCCTACCAGTACGTCGACGTGCTAACCGGTACCGTCGAGCTGTTTGATCCGGAGTCCGGCGAGCATATCTTTGTTCCCCTGGGAAGCCAGCTGGAGGAGTAGGGCTATGGCTCCTCAGTTCATCCTGATTACCGCGCCGGGCAAGATTAACCTATACCTTGGCGTTCATCCCCATGGGACGGATGCAAAGGCGGAGGAGTCCGGCTACCATCGCGTGGATACGGTTATGACCGCGATCGACCTGGCGGATACCATCGCCATGGCGCCTCATGACGAGCTGCTGGTTCGCATGGTGCCCGAGGCGGATTTTCCCATGGAGCAGAACTCCGCCTACAAGGCGGCCATCGCCATGGGCGAGGCGTTTGGTCGCGACCCCAACTTCGCGATCTTGATCGATAAGCACATTCCTGTGCGCGCCGGCCTGGGCGGGCCGTCTGCGGACGCCGCCGCGGTCATCATGGGTCTGTGCTATTTCTGGAAGATCGACGCCACAGATCCGCGTATCGATGCCGTCGCGCGCTCCATTGGCTCTGATGTGGCGTTCTTCCTGTATGGCCCGCCGGCGTACCTATCCGGCAGGGGCGACGCGATGCAGGAAATGTACCGGCCGCTCACGGGAACGCCGCTGGCGCTGGTAAAGCCCATGAACGGCGGGGTGAGCGCGGCGGACGCCTACGCTGAGTTCGATACGGATCCGGTTGCGCCCGCGGATATAGAGCCCATGCTCCAGGCTATGCGCGACCATCGCGAGCAGGATATCTTTGCGAACATCCACAACAACCTGGGTGCGGCGGCGCTCAAGCTCTCGCCCGAGATGGCGGACATTCTCGAGTGGCTCCGTGCGCAGGACAACGTCCGCGCCGTGGATGTATGCGGTTCGGGCTCGTGCCTCTTTGCGGTATGCAACACGCAGATGGCGGCCGAGAAGATCGCGCTGTCCGCACTTAAAGACCACGGTTGGTGGGCCCAGGCCGCCAAGATGGAGAAGAGCGGTCCTTTTATCGCTGTCGGCTAAGCTGTACCCAGGTCCAGGGTTTGGAATAGGCAGCGTGATGATGTGGACGAAAAATATCTCTGGTATTTCTCGTCCGCCTTTGGTACTATAGTCGAGCTAACGGGTTGTGGCTCAGTTTGGTAGAGCACTGCGTTCGGGACGCAGGGGTCGCTGGTTCAAATCCAGTCAACCCGACCAGAGCATGAGAAGGGACCGCTTCTTGCGGTCCCTTTTTTTAGCTATTGTTGTGATACCGCGGCACCCGCGGTATACTCATTCGAGCTTGTCTCGCTGTATTGTGGAGGTCTACATGTTTGGACTGAGGGCTCCTGAGCTCATCATTATTCTCGTCGTTGTCTTGATCATCTTCGGGCCTAAGAACCTGCCGAAGCTCGGCAAGTCTCTCGGCTCTACCGTCAAGAATATCCGCGAGGGTATGGAGGGCGACGATAAGGGCGAAACCAAGCAGGCCGAGGACGTTGTGGTCGAGGAGTCCAAGGAGGACAAGGAGATCGCAGAGCTCGAGGCCAAGCTCGCTGCTGCCAAGAAAAAGCAGGCAGAGGACAGCGACGCGGACGCAGAGTAGTCCCATCCCTTTGGGGTGAGCACCTGACCGGCTTGCCCGCAGGCTAGCCGGTCTTTTTCGTTTTGTTGACAGTTGATCGTTACATCATAGTTGGGGAGATATCCGTATGGACGCAAGCCAGATCGTACTGACCGCTGAGGGCCGCCAGAAGCTCGTCGAGGAGCTCGCTTGGCGTGAGGGCGATTACGCCAAGGAGATCGTCGAGGACATCAAGGAAGCCCGCGCGTTCGGCGACCTTTCGGAGAACTCCGAGTACGATGCCGCCAAGGACAAGCAGGCCCAGAATGCTGCTCGCATTGCCGAGATTCAGGCCATCCTCGCCAACGCTCAGGTTGCTGCCACCACGGGCGATCTGACCGTCTCCATCGGTTCCACCGTTTCTCTGATCGATCCCAACGGTGAGGTCATGGAAGTCACGCTCGTCGGTACCACCGAGACCAACTCGCTCGAGCACAAGATCTCCAACGAGTCTCCGGTCGGTCACGCCATTATCGGTCACGGCGAGGGCGACTCCGTTGAGGTCGTTACGCCTTCTGGCAAGACCCGCGTCTACACCATCGCAAAGATCGCACGCTAGACCACGGTCCCGCGTAAAGGTATGTTTTCGCTCCCTGGGACCGAATCCTGGGGAGCGTTTTAGTTTGAGGAGCTAACTTATGGCAGAGAACCAGAACGTCGCCGATCAGGCCTCGACGCTCAACGACGAGCGCGCCACGCGTCTGGCAAAGCGCGCCGCCCTGTTCGAGGCGGGCCAGAACCCCTATCCCGAGCACTCCGAGATCGAGGACTATGTCGTCGACATTGAGGCCAAATATGCCGATCTTGCCGATGGCGAGGATACTGAGGACGTCGTGAAGATCGGCGGCCGCGTGGTCGCCAAGCGCGGTCAGGGCAAGATCATGTTTATCGTCGTGCGCGACGCTACCGCCGAGATTCAGCTGTTCTGCCGCATCAACGACATGGACGAGGCAGCTTGGAATACGCTCAAGGCTCTCGACCTTGGCGATATCCTGGGCGTGACCGGCGTGGTTGTTCGCACCAAGCGCGGCCAGCTCTCCGTTGCCCCCAAGAGCGCGACGCTGCTCTCCAAGGCCGTTCGCCCGCTGCCCGAGAAGTTCCACGGCCTCTCCGACAAGGAGACCCGCTATCGTCAGCGCTATGTCGACCTGATTGCCAACGACGATGTTCGCGAGACCTTCCGCAAGCGCTCGCAGATTCTCTCCAACTTCCGCCGCTTTATGGAGTCCGACGGCTACATGGAGGTCGAGACCCCCATCCTGCAGACCATTCAGGGCGGCGCTACGGCCAAGCCGTTCATCACGCACTTCAACGCGCTCGATCAGGAGTGCTACCTGCGCATTGCTACCGAGCTGCACCTCAAGCGCTGCATCGTCGGTGGCTTTGAGCGCGTCTTCGAGATCGGCCGCATCTTCCGCAACGAGGGTATGGACCTCACCCACAACCCCGAGTTCACCACGATGGAGGCCTACCGTGCCTTCTCCGACCTCGAGGGCATGAAGGCGCTCGCCCAGGGTGTCATCAAGGCTGCCAACAAGGCCATCGGCAACCCCGAGGTCATTGAGTACCAGGGTCAGACCATCGATCTTTCCGGTGAGTGGGCAAGCCGTCCCATGACCGACATCGTCTCGAACGTGCTCGGCAAGCAGGTCACCATCGACACGCCGGTCGAGGAGCTTGCCGCCGCCGCACGCGAGAAGGGCCTGGAGATTAAGCCCGAGTGGACTGCTGGCAAGATCATCGCCGAGATTTACGATGAGCTGGGCGAGGACACCATCGTCAACCCGACCTTCGTATGCGATTACCCCATCGAGGTCAGCCCGCTTGCCAAGCGTTTTGAGGACGATCCGCGCCTGACGCACCGCTTTGAGCTGGTCATCGCCGGCCATGAGTACGCCAACGCATTCTCCGAGCTCAATGACCCGGTCGACCAGGCCGAGCGCTTTGCTGCCCAGATGGCCGAGAAGGCCGGCGGCGACGACGAGGCTATGGAGTACGACGAGGACTACGTGCGCGCCCTCGAGTACGGTATGCCTCCGGCGGGCGGCATCGGCATCGGCATCGACCGCGTGGTCATGCTGCTCACCAACTCCACGTCCATCCGCGACGTCCTGCTGTTCCCGCACATGAAGCCGGAGAAGGGCTCCAAGAACGGCGCCGCCGCCGCTAAGGCAGCTCAGGATGCCGAGGCTGTTGCCTCCTCTCCCTTTGTTGCCCCCAAGAAGCCCACGCTCGATTACGGCAAGCTCGCCATCGAGCCGCTGTTCGCAGACTTCGACGATTTCGATACGCTTGCCAAGAGCGATTTCCGCGCCGTCAAGGTCAAGGCGTGCGAGCCCGTGAAGAAGAGCAAGAAGCTGCTGAACTTCACGCTGGACGACGGCTCGGGCGCCGACCGTACCATCCTCTCCGGCATCCATGATTACTACGAGCCCGAGGACCTGGTCGGCAAGACGCTTATCGCCATCACCAACCTGCCCCCGCGCAAGATGATGGGTATCGATTCGTGCGGCATGATCATCTCCGCGGTGCACGCCGAGAACGTTGCCGAGGGCGAGGAGCCCGAGGAGCGCCTGAACGTGCTGATCGTGGATGATTCCATCCCCGCGGGCGCCAAGCTGTACTAACGGCGCTTCGCGGCGGAAGGCTCTATGGTCCTTGCGCGTACATCAAAATGAGAACTGTCTCTTATACACATCTCCGAGCCCACGAGACTCC
>USOF01000109.1 GCA_900556285.1 uncultured Collinsella sp.
CAACAATCTAGATCTGTAACAGCTAGGCCCACTTTTGACCCCTACCTGTTACAGATCGAGACAAACCAAACCCGCCTGCCGGAAAATCTCAATCTGTAACAACAACTCGGCAAAATCCGTCCCTCGTGTTACAGATCTAGACAAACGGAGACCGTCCTGCCGAAACATCTCGGTCTGTAACACCTGGCCGCCCAAATCGGGTCTAGATGTTACAGATCGAGATTTTGTTTGAGAGACCGAGAATTGGACCGAAAACACGGTCCCGGAATAACAAAAAAGCTCGCCGGCTAGGCCGACGAGCTGCAAGTTCTTGGTCGCGGGGGCAGGATTTGAACCTACGACCTCCGGGTTATGAGCCCGGCGAGCTACCAGACTGCTCCACCCCGCAATGTCTGGGCGCCTCATGTGCGTAATAAAGAATATTACGTGGGAGTTCGGTAAACGGCAAGGAAAATCTCGTAGAGCATAATTCCTTCATATTTAAACCCCTCGACCCCTATCACAGTAAACGAATCGCAGCCGAGCGCCGTCGACGGCACGTATACAATGGTGCGCGTCCTTTTATGCCGACACCGGGAGTAGACATGCTGCTCGCTATCGATATGGGAAACACGCAGACGGCTATGGGTCTGTTTGACGGAGACGAGCTGGTGCAGTCGTGGCGCATGCCCACCGACCGCTCCTATACCGCCGACGAGATCCATGTGCGCCTGATGGGCTTCTTTAAGATGTACGGCCTCTCGCTCGACGCGGTCGACGCGATCGCCTTTGCGGGCGTGGTGCCGCAGCTCTCGCGCGAATGGCACGCCGTGGCCGACCGCATCGCGGCGGACGCCATCGTCATTGGGCCGCAGACGGCCGCCGTGACCAAGCTGCGCGCGGCGCGCCCCCAGGCCGTAGGTGCCGATCGCATCGCCAACGCCGTTGCGGCCGAGACCTTCTACGGCGCGCCGGCAATCGTGGTGGACTTTGGCACCGCGACCAATATCGACGTCATCGATGAGGACGGTTATTACATTGGTGGGGCGATCGCGCCGGGCATCCGCATCTCCATGGACGCGCTTGCCGCCCGAGCCGCCAAGCTCGCCAGCGTGCCGCTCGAGGCGCCCGAGCACGCCATCGGCCGCGATACCGAGGAATGCATCAAGGTCGGTGCCGTAATGGGCGCCGCCTCCATGGCCGAGGGCCTGGTCGCGCGCATGAAGCGCGAGCTGGGGCGCGAGGACGCCACCGTTATCGCCACGGGCGGTCTCGCCGGCATCGTCGCCGATTCGACCGACGCCTTCGACGTGGTAGACGGCCAACTCACCATCAAGGGTATCTGCGAAATCTACCGCCGCATGCAGGAGCTGGGATAGAGTAAACGCCAGGTCGCAGCAACCAGCCGCCAATCCTATTCCTCAAAATCGAAAATTTTTCAGTTTTGAGGAATAGGATTTTTTGCTAAGCCTCGCCGCACAACCACCTCGCCAGGTCCACGATCTGCACCCCATCGCGATCCGTGGCCTCGTGATGCGTGCGGGCAAGAATCATCTTGGGATACGCATCGCCAATGCTCAGCAGTGGCGAAATCTCGCGTTCAAACGTCTTATCCGAGCTGATGTCGTCGCTCACCTGAATGTAGAGCTTCTCGCTTCGCTTGATTGCTACAAAGTCTATTTCCTTTTTATAGAGCACACCGACGTATACCTCGTATCCGCGGCGCAGCAGCTCGATGGCCACCATGTTCTCGTATACGCGTCCCCAATCCATATCACGTGTACCAAGCAGTGCGTATTTGAACGCGTGGTCTGCCAGGTAATACTTCTCGCCGCTCTTAAGGTATTTTTTGCCGCGAATGTCGTACCGACGAACTTTATAGAAGGCAAACGCATCGCACAGGTACCCCATGTACGTGCCGACCGTCTTGTTCGTAATCTTTAGCCCATCCGCATTCAAAACATCTGTAATGTTGCGTGCCGACGTTATGTTGGAGACGTTGTCCATCATGTAATCGGCAATGCGCAGCAGTGCCGATTCGTTTCTCACGTTATGCCGCTGCACGATATCCCTCACGATGAGCGTTTTGAAGACATTGGAGAGATATTGGTAGCGCTGCTCCTGCAGTGGATAAGGGTAAGAGCCGGACATACCGCCGGTTCTCGCGTACTCATCGAAGTCGCGATCGACCTCGCCCTCGTCACTATAGAAGCGATACTCCTCAAACGAGAATGGGAAAACCTCGATCTCGAACGTGCGCCCCGTAAAGAGCGTCGACAGATCGCTCGACAGCAAAAAGGCGTTCGATCCGGTGATGAAGATGTCGTACTGCTCGGATGCATGGAGGCTGTTGATCGCGCGTTCAAAGCCGTCGCACATCTGAACCTCGTCGATAAGCAGGAAGTTTTGCTTGCCGGCCACTCGATGCTCTTTTACATAGGCGAGCAACGCGTGATACTCGAGCAGGTTCTCGAACTCATCGAGGTTGTAGTTGATATGGATGACATTCGAATTGGACAGATTTGCCTCCACGTAATCGCGGAGGGCCTCGAGCAATTTTGATTTACCGCTACGCCGGATGCCCGTGATGACCTTGATATCCGGCACGCCAATAAGGCTCGTCAACGTGTCCATATATGACGTTCTATTGATGAGTTTCATTGACGCCTCCCTGCGGTCTTTTATCGCTATTCCTCAAAAAAGAAAATTTTTCAGTTTTGAGGAATAGACTCTGTAACGAATATACCTCGCTAAAGGCCGAGCTGGCTTAATTCTATTCCTCAAAATCGAAAGATTATCAGTTTTGAGGAATAGAACCGAGATGCCATCCTGCAGTCACCCGAAAGCCCTCCCCGGTGCAGGCCGAGAAGGGCTTCGTTGTCATCGTTGTCTTTGGGTGCGGGCGCCTCGCGCTACAGACCGCGGATGCGTACGGCCTCGGGCGGAAACTCTTGCTCGCCGGCGTCGGTCTTAATGGTCGCGCGACCCCAGATGTCCAGGCCCGCAAACACACCGACCGCAAGTGGCAGGCCGTTGGGCGACACCGCCGCAACTTGGCGACCGAGCAGCGGCACCATGTCGAAGTACTCGCCCAGCACGGGAGCCAACGGACCGGCAGCACCCTGTGGCGTGTTGGCGACAACCGCCCAGGCGTCCACGCGGGTCAACACGGCGGTGGCTAATGCCTCGACCAGCGCTTCGTCAGCAACATCCACGCCAAGCTCGCCCAGCGCCGCGCGCTCAATATCCACCGTCACGGCACCGAACATGCCCGCGGCACCGGCACCGCCGTTGACGGCGACGCGCGCGAGCGACGTCTCAAACGCAGGCGCGCCGCACACGATGTCACTCGGCCACTGGATGCCCACCTTGCCGGCAAGCCCCAGACCCGGCGTTGCGGCCGTGCCCGCGAGCGCGTCCATCATGCCCATTGCGGCCACAAACGGCAGGCCGTGGAAGGCGTGCATGTTCACATCGGGACGCGCGACCAGCGAAAACGTCAGCGATGCATCGCTCGCGCTCCACGCGCACCAGCCCGCAGACACACCCTCGCGACCCGCGTCACGCGCCGCATCGAGCTCGGTACCGACGGCAACAGCATTCATCTCGATCATCTACATACGCCCCAATTCGCCCACGATATGGCCCACGCGATCCTCGGGCTCCTTGACCTCGACGCCGTTGTAGCGGAAGAACCGCGCCGGATCGTGCATCAAGTCCTCGAGCGGCACCAGCACAAAGTCGCGCTCGCCAAGGTACGGGTGGGGCAGACGCAGCTTGTCGCCGCCGTGCACCTCGCCGTCCATCCACAGCAGGTCCAAGTCGATGGTGCGCGGGCCGTTTGCCTTGGCCTTTTTGGAGCGGTCGCGGCCCAGCTCGGCCTCGATCTTCATAAGCTCATCGAGCAGCACCAACGGCGCCAGCTCGGTCTTGATCTCGATGACGGCGTTGGCAAACGCATCCTGGCGCGTCTCGTAGGCCGGCTCGCTCTCGTAGATGCGCGAGCAGTTGGACACGCAGGTGAGCGGAATCTCGGCAATCATGTCGCGCGCAGCGCGGATGTTGTCGCAGCGATGCCCCAGGTTGGAACCCACGGCCACAAACGCGCGGCGCGGCTGCGGCTTGGCAACGGCCCAGTAACCGTTCAGGAACTGCGCAAAGCCCGCGACGTCATGTACGCGCACGATGTTGGCGCCGGCCTGGATGGCGCCCAGGCACACACCAAACGTAGCGGCATCGCGTGCGGCGGCCTCGGTCACGCCCGAGACGGCGCCCACAAAGCGCTTGCGCGACACGGCGCACATGAGCGGATAGCCCAGCGACGCCATCTTGGCGGTCTCGCGCTGGATGACGATGTCTTCGTTGGCCGTCTTACCAAAGCCCGGGCCGGGATCGATGCAGATACGGTCGCGCGACACGCCGGCATGGATGAGCGTGCGGGCCTGGTCGGACAGAAAGCCCATGACGCGGCGCATGATGGGCGCAGAATCGGGCAGGGTAAAGCGGCGGAGCTGCGAGGTGGGCACATAGGCTTCCTCACGGCGGGCGCTGCGGCGCATCATGGCGACCAGGTGGTCGCTGGGCTCTGGTGCGGCTTCGGTGGCCGCGGGCACGGTCTCGGGTGCAGCGGCGGCAGGGGCAGCCTGCTCGGCAGCCGGCGTCTCTGGCTCGGACTCGGGCGCGGGCTCCGGCTCGCCAAACGGCAGCGAGGGCTGTACCACACCGCCCGGAAGCTTGGCCTCAACCTTGGGCTCGCCCAGCAACTTGCCGCGACGACGACGGGCCGGCTTCTCGGCCTCGCGCGCGGCCTCGGCAGCCGCTTCGCGTGCCTTCTCAGCAACAAACGCCGCAGCCGAGGTATCAAGCTGCACCGTCGCGTGCGTGCGTGCGGGTGCGGCGACCTCGCCGGCGTGCATTACGATGACGCCGCAGGTGCTCGTCTTAACGAACTCAACCATTTTGGGATCGGTGAAGCCCGTCACGTCGTTGACAATCGAAGCACCGCAGCGCACAGCCGCCTTGGCAACCGCCACATGACGTGTATCGATCGAGACGATGGCGCCCTCTTTGGCGAGCGCGCGCACGACGGGCAGCACGCGACGCGCTTCCTCGTCGGGGTTGACCGGGGTAAAGCCGGGGCGCGTGGACTCGCCGCCCACGTCGATGATGTCGGCGCCGGCATCGAGCATCGCCAGGCCGTACTCGATAGCGGCATCCTGGTCAAAGTGCTCACCGCCGTCGCTAAACGAATCGGGCGTCACGTTGAGGACGCCCATGATGCGCGGACGGTCAAAGCTGAGCTCGTACTTTCCGCACCGCCATGTCTTGCTGTCGTTCGCCATGAACATCCTCCTAAAACTGTCTCTTATACACATCTGACGCTGCCGACGATCTTAC
>USOF01000110.1 GCA_900556285.1 uncultured Collinsella sp.
ACGAGATGCTCAGGAGTCTCGTGGGCTCGGAGATGTGTATAAGAGACAGGAAAATCTCAAGCGCTGCATCAAACGAAAGACCGGCCGAAAGACCCAAGCGCACAACATCGATCATCTCGGACACTTCGCCGAGCGAAACTCGCGCCGGGCCGCCCGCTCCAACCGCGCCCTTCACTCGCGCGGTCAGGGCATCGACCACCGAGCGACCCGCGGCAGCGACCAGCACCGCCTCGCGCTTGCAGGCCCCTGCGATCTTGCGCGCATCCGCCCGATCCAAACCCGTCGCGACAAATACACTCAGGGCGCACAGGCAAGCCGCAACTGCAACTGGGGCGCTCATAGCTCCACCCTCATAATGCGCCGGATAACCACCAGGGCAACGGCGTTGAGGGCAAGACCCAGCACCACAGCGCCCGCGCCGGCAGGCGTCGCAAGACCGCGACGAAAATCTGCCGAAAGCAGCGCCAACACCGCGCACATGCCCGCCGGCATCGCCGCGACCATATGCGCAGACATGCGAGCCTGCGACGTCTTAACATCCAGGCGGCGCTTGAGCTCAATGCGCTCCCCCACCATGCTCGACGCCTCGGACAGTAAGTCGGCAAGCGGAGCGCCAGTGCGCTGTGACACCTTAAGCGCCAAGGTCACAAGCGAAAGACCGGGGGCGTCGATGCGCACGAGCAAGTCATCGAGCGCGTCGGTCGCCGAGATACCGCAATCGATCGCCGCCGCCACCCGCAAAAACTCGGTATGCACCGGTTCTTGCGCATGAGCGCCCACAAAGCGCATGCCCTGGGCCAGCGAATGTCCCGAGGCAAGCGACATGGAAAGTGCGGTAAACGCCTCGGGCATGGCCTCTTCTGCATCGTGTTGCTCGCGCCGGCTCTCAAAGCCATCCCGAGCGGCGCCAGCGGCAATCGGAGCAACAAGTCCCAAGGCAAACCCGAGGGGCGATAACGACACCATCGTTAGTAAAACGCAGCAGACACCGCTCGATAGCAGCAGAAACGCCAAACGCTCCGAAGCATCCTCGATCACGAGGCCAAGGCGACGCGCCGGAGCCAGCGATGCCCACGAACGGGCAATCTTTTTCAGCAGATCGTTTCCACCAGCTCACGCGGCAGATTCTCTGCCACCGTCTCGAACGCCTGACGCGCCAGCTCCGCCGGCGGCACCCGCGGCACACGAGGTTCCGCCCCGCACGCCGTCGCGACAGAAAACCCTGCCAAACCCCCTACGACGAGGGGCACAGCGACCTCCATTCGTCCACCTCCTCTTGTGTGAGCGTCCCCGACCGTAGGCCTTCTGCGATAAACGGCGGCTCGCGGTCAAGCGTCCAGGTGCGCTCGGCGGCATCGAAAGTCACATAGCGCTCGAGCTCTACGCCGCCCGACGCGGCGCGACGCACCCCCGAATACGAGGAGACGAAGCGCCTGCCATCGGCGTGGCGCTCGGACATCACGATGCCGTCGAGCGCCATGGCAATCTGCTCCTCGATGAGCTCGCTCGGCAGATCGATGCCATAACGTGCAAGCAACGTCAGACGCACCACGGTCTCCTGCTCGGAACCCGCATGAAGCGTGGTGAGCGACCCGTCGTGGCCCGTGTTCATGGCCTGCAACATGTCGCAGCACTCGGCACCGCGCACCTCGCCCACCACGATGCGGTCGGGGCGCATGCGCAGGGCATTGGTCACCAGGTCGCGGATCGTCACCGCGCCCTCGCCCTCAATTGAAACCTCGCGCGCCTCTAGACGCACCACGTGTGGATGATGCGCAAACTTGAGCTCGGCAGAGTCCTCGATCGTCACGATGCGCTCGCCGGTGGAAATCTCACATGACAACGCGTTGAGCAGGGTGGTCTTACCAGATCCCGTGCCTCCCGCAACCGCCAGGTCCTGTCGCAGCGACACCGCGCACGACAACAGCTGCGCATACCAAAGCGGCAGCGACCCCAGCCCCACAAGCTCGTCCAGCGAGCAGATGCGGTCCGAGAACTTTCGGATGGTGAGAATCGGTCCGTCAATCGCCACAGGCGGAATCACCGCGTTGACGCGATAGCCCGTTTTGAGGCGGGCGTTGACGATGGGGCTGCGCTCGTCGATACGGCGGCCAAGTGGCGAGATGATGCGGTCGATAAGCACACGGATCTGCTCATCATCCTCAAACGCATGCTCGATGGGGTGCAAGACGCCGCCGCGTTCAAAGAAAGCCGAGCGGCAGCCGTTAATCATGATCTCGGTAACGGTGTCGTCCTCGATGAGCGGCTGCAACGGCCCCAAGCCCACCACGTCATCCAAAATCTCGTCGATGATGGTCTCGCGCTCGGGCGTCGCGAGATCGGTCGGTTCCTCAACATTGAGCGCCGCCTCCACCGCGGGACGCAATTCCGAGCGGGCAAGTGCCGGGTCGATATAGGCGCTGATACGCGCCACTTCGTCGTAACCCATGCGGTCCATCACGGCGCGCTTGGTGCGTCGTTTCACCGCGCGGCGACGCCCCGCATCTACAGGCGCTGCCGCCGCTGCAGCGCCGGCAGCCTTAATCCTCGTTTGCAGGCTCATCGCTGATCACCCTCGCGCGACCAGGGAAGGCGGATACGCGGGCGTTCGGTGCGCGTTGCACGGTCGGCGACCATATCGCTCCAAGGGCCGACGGCGCACCCCAGTTCCACGAGCATCTCGCGCGTGGCCTCGCGCACGCTAGTCGCAAAAGCGCTGGTCTGCCCCACTGCCTCGTCAGCGCGCCCAAACGCCATGAGCGCGGCGAGATCCTGCCCGCCATCGGCGATACGAATCTTGGAGCTCAACGCACAGGCAATCTCAAAGCGCATGGCGACGTCCTCGTCTGCCCCGCGCGCACCGAACCGGTTGAACACGGCGCTCATGCGCGTGCGCGGCACACCTACTCGACTTGCCAGTTCAATGGCGCGCGACGCCGATGTCGCGGACGACACCGCCGCATCGCCAACGACCAGGCAACGGTCGCTTGCCGCCACCGCAGCCGCCACGGCATCGCCCCAAAAGACCGAGGTATCGATAAAGACCACGTCGGATTCGCGACGCAGGACATCGAGCAGCAGCTCCACCGGACGTGCCATGAGCTCGGCTTGCTCGGGCGCCGCGACGGGGCCCCAGAGCGTAACGCCCGGCGCCACGCGCATCGAAACAGCTACGATATCCGGCTCGGCAAGCGCGCCCGTCGCCGACGGCTCGATAAGTGCCGCCATATCGTGCGGAGCATCGACGCCTAACAAGTCGTAAAGGTTTCCAAACATCAGGTCCAGGTCGAGCACGGCGGCACGCAAGCCCAACAGCGACGATGTGTGTGCCATGGTGGCAACGATCGTCGACTTGCCGCAACCGCCCGAACCCGAAATGGCGCAGATGACCGGAGCTCGATGCGGCGGAGCGGCAGCGTCTGTCGGCGGCATCGGAGGCGGCGGGGCGGGCGTCGGTGACAGCGTCCCCGTCTCCCCCGCCGCAACTACACGCTGCGTCCAAGCCGGCATGGCAGCTTGTTCGGTCTGCGAGGCAAGCTCGTTCTGTGCAATCTGCTCATGCTGCATCAGCGACAACTCGCCGCACCCGGCAAAGCCCTCAACTTCGTCGAGTTCATCCGCCAGATTCACGCCGTGCACGTATCCCATATCTACAGCCGGGGAGTCGCCAGCATGCTGCGCCGGTCCTCCAGCGTCATCGTATACAAGGGGGTTCCGGGGGCGCCGACCATGCTCGGCTTCCGCTTTTCCATAATCATCAACACGCGGGCCTCTTGTAGCGCGAGGCGCCCCGGGTTCCCTATCAACAAAAGCATCGGGCTGAATCGTCATGCGCCGATCGGAATCAACCGCTCCCTCGCCCGCTCGCCCGTTGCTGCATATACTGTGCGCAGCGATGACCTCGGTCGCCCCCGCGCGAAACAGCCCCTCGATATCCGACGGATCGAGTGCTTCTATCAACACGACCACGCGACTCACGCGGCCTTCGGCCGTCAGGCGCGCAACAGTCTTGCGCACATCTTCGGTATCAAACAGAGACGCCGCGATGATGGCAGCCCCGCGGCGCGACGGAAACGCCCGAGCCATGGAAATCAGCCCGTCCAGGTCACCCACGCGAAGCACCTGTGCACCCGCATCACGGCCCTCGACTTCCCGCTGCAACAGCCCGTAATCGCCGCACGCGCAGCACGCAAGCCAGATCGCCTTCATCACTCGTCGCCTCCGCTCTTTTTGCCGCGCGCCGTGGCGGGAATCGTCAAGCTGACCGTTCCCTTGCCCGAGGCTCCCAGCAGTTCCTTGACGTCTTCGGGGTCAGCCGCCAGCGTCACCCATTCGATCTTGCCCTCGCGCGTGGCACCGGAATCCTCACTGGTATCGATCACGTGCGCGCCGCACAGTCGATCGGTTACGCCGTCTTTTTGCACATACACATCCACGTAGCTGCCCACGCCCGTGGCGCCGCCGACCGAGTGCTCGGCATCGACCGCCACCGAAACGGCGACCTTGCCCTTAGGCACCTCGAGCTTGTGGCTCTCGGCCTTGGTGTAGACATTGCAGATCACGGCGTTTTTGGGAATACGCGAAGTCGTCACGTCGCCGCGCACCTGGCGCAGCTCGGTCGCCGCGTCACGCGGCAGCAGACTTGTCAGCCATTCCTGGGTTATGACATTGGTCTCATCGAGGGTCTCGCCCACATCGATATCGCGCGCCGCGACGCATACCTCGACGCGATCGCCACCGTACTTGGCCAAGGTCTCAGCCTGGACCTGTTCGGCTTGCGAGCGGATCGACGAGCCGTAAACCATGCAGAGCAGAGCAGCGAGCACGCCCGCGACCAGACTGATGGCGATGCGCCTGCTCTTGTTCACGGCCGCTCCTCTCATGGCAGTGCCGGGCGAATGCCCGTACCACCATTGTCTGGGCGGTCAGAGTGCAAAGCGGCGCAATCGCGATCTTGGTTTTCGATGTCAAACCAATCGCTGACCAAAAGCTGACCAGCCCGTCAAGCTCGTGGCAAGGTTTTGGTCAGTACGTCAGCAAACTGCATGTTTCGAGGCTTTTCCGCAGCAAAAAAGCCGTCTCCCGAACAGTTGGGAGACGGCTGTCATAGGAAAAATCAATTACAGATGGACATCGGGATCGAGCATTTGAGCACTCACGCGCATGGATGACGCCAGGTTTTGGAACGTTTCCAAACGCAGGCTGTCGATCTGCCCGGCGTCCTCGGCCTCGCGAACGGCACAACCCGGCTCATGGGTATGCGTGCAATCGCCAAACCGGCACGCACGCGATGCCTCGACAATCTCGGGGAAGGCGCGCGCCAGACCCCGCTCGTGACCCACGAGCGGTAGGCTGCGTAG
>USOF01000111.1 GCA_900556285.1 uncultured Collinsella sp.
GATCTACACGCGTAAGATCGTCGGCAGCGTCAGATGTGTATAAGAGACAGGCGTTCAGTTTGCCCTGGCAGCGTCGGACGAGGCCATGCACGATGCGGGCTTTGATGTCGAGGGCGCCATCGATCGCGAGCGCCTGGGCGTCTACGTGGGTTCGGGCGTGGGCGGCATGCAGACACTCGTCGACAACGTCCACACGATCGCCGATCGGGGACCTCGCCGCGCATCGCCCTATATGATTGCGATGATGATTCCCAATATGGCTTCGGGCAATATCGCAATCCGCCACAAGGCAAAGGGCCCGACCCTGCCCGTGGTGACCGCCTGCGCGACCTCGGCCCATGCCGTGGGCGAGGCGTTCCGCGCCATCAAGCATGGCTATGCCGATGCAATCCTGGCCGGCGGTGCCGAGGCCGCAATCATCCCCGATGCCGTTGCAGGCTTTACATCCTGCCGTGCTCTCACCACTAATCCTGACCCGTCGACGGCTTGCCGCCCGTTCGATGCAGACCGCGACGGCTTTGTGATGGGCGAGGGCGCCTGCGTGCTGGTTCTCGAGAGCATGGAGCATGCGCAGGCGCGCGGTGCGCACATTTATGCCGAGGTCGTGGGCTACGGCAACACCGATGATGCCTATCACATCACGAGCCCCGATCCCGAGGCTGCCGGCATTGCCCGCGCGATATCGCTGGCGGTGGCTGAGGGCGACGTTAAGCCTTCCGAGGGCCTCTACATCAACGCTCACGGCACCTCGACCAAGCTCAACGATTCGTCCGAGACGGCGGGCATAAAGCGTGCGCTCGGCGAGGACGCGGCACGCGCCGCGCACGTCTCGTCGACCAAGTCGATGACCGGCCACATGATCGGTGCTACGGGCGCCATCGAGGTCATGGCCTGTGCCATGGCGCTCGAGCAGGGCGTGGTGCCTCCGACCATTAACTACCACACGCCCGATCCCGCCTGCGATCTTGACTACACGCCCAATCGCGCGGTTCGCGCCGACCTTACCTGGGCGCTTTCAACCAACCTGGGCTTTGGCGGGCACAACGCCGCCATCGCGCTGCGTAGATATACGAGGAGCTAGAGCATGGATTCCAAAAGACTTGCCGAGATAGCCGATGTTATGGAGGACCGCGGCCTCACGCGCGTACGCGTTGAGGAGCCCGATGGCACCGCGGTCGAGCTCGAACGCGCGAGCGCCGCGCAGCCGGTTGCCGTGCCCATGCCTATGCCGGGTGCCGTGACTGCTCCGGCGGTGGCTCCTGTCGCCATGCCTGCTGCTGCACCGGAGCCCGCCGCGCAGGCGCCTGTCGCCGCACCGGAGCCCAAGGGCACCGAGGTGACCGCTCCCATGGTCGGCGTTTTCTATGCTGCCCCGGCGCCGGGCGACGAACCGTTTGTGCACGTGGGCTCCAAGGTCAAGGCCGGCGAGACCCTCTGCATCATCGAGGCCATGAAGGTTCTCAACGAGGTGACGGCAGAGGCGGATGGCGAGGTGCTCGAGATCTGCGTGGCCGACGGCGACCTCGTGGAGTTTGGCAGCTGCCTCATGAGGATCGGATAGGTGATATCCATGAACAAAGAAGAGCTTAAAGAACTGTTGCCGCATCGTGAGCCGATGCTTTTGCTCGACGAAGCCGAGCTAGTGGGCGACGAGGCCCACGGCAAGATCACGATTACGGGCGACGAGTACTTTTTGCAGGGGCATTTTCCGGGAAACCCGGTGGTCCCCGGCGTAATCCAGTGCGAGATGCTCGCCCAGAACTGCTGCGTGCTGCTGATGGGCGATGAGGAGGCGCGCGGCGCGACGCCGTTCTACACCAGTCTGGACAAAGTGCGCTTTAAGCGTCCGGTGCGCCCGGGCGACACGGTTGATCTGGTGTGCTCCATCACGCGTGCGCGCGGGCCGTTCCGCTTTGCGACGGGTACTGCGAGCGTCAACGGTGAGGTTTGCTGCCGCGCCGATATGTCTTTTGCACTCATGCACGAAAGTTAAGGAAGGCTTCATGTTCGACAAAGTGCTCATCGCCAACCGCGGCGAGGTCGCGGTCCGTGTTATCCGCGCGTGCCGCGATATGGGCATCAAGACCGTCGCCGTCTACTCCACGGCCGATGCGGACGCGCTGCACGTGCAGCTTGCCGACGAGGCGTATTGCATCGGCGGCCCGCGTCTTGCCGAGAGCTACCTCAACGACGATGCCGTGCTCACCTGTGCCGTAAAGTCGGGAGCTAAGGCAATTCATCCCGGCTATGGCTTTTTCTCCGAGAAGGCGAGCTTCGTGCGCGACTGCGACAAGTATGGCCTGGCGTTTGTCGGTCCTTCGGCCGAGGTGATCGACAGCATGGGCGACAAGGACGCCGCACGCCGAACGGCTGCCGCGGCGGGCGTGCCCATCGTGCCGGGCTGCGATTTGCTCAAAAGCCCCGAGGAGGCGACGCCCGAGGCCGAGCGCATCGGCTGCCCCGTGCTCATCAAGGCGCGCGCGGGTGGCGGCGGTCGCGGTATTCGCAAGGTCGAGCGCGTGGAAGACGCGGCAAAGGCCTTTATTGAAGCACGTGCCGAGGGCGAGGCCGTTTTTGGCGACGGCGAGTGCTACATGGAGAAGTTCGTCGCGCCGGCACACCACGTTGAGGTGCAGATTATGGCCGATAAGCAGGGCCATGTGTTTTCGCTCGGCGAGCGTGAGTGCTCGGTGCAGCGTCGCAACCAAAAGCTGATCGAGGAGAGCCCCGCGCCGTGCCTCGACGGACACGATGATATTCGTGCTCGCATGCACAAGGCAGCGCGCGACCTGGCTCGTGCCGTTGGCTATGAGGGCGCCGGCACCATTGAGTTTCTGTACTCAGATGACGGCAATTTCTACTTTATGGAAATGAACACGCGCTTGCAGGTGGAGCATCCGGTTACGGAGTTTGTGACCGATACCGACTTGGTCAAGTGGCAGCTGCGCGTGGCAGCCGGCCAGCCTTTGCCCTTTGAGCAGGAGGACATGCCGGTCCGCAACCACGCCATGGAGTGCCGCATCAATGCCGAGACGCCGGACTTTCTGCCGTCATGCGGAACGGTCACCGCGTTGCGTGTACCGGGCGGTCCGCGCGTGCGCTGGGATTCGGCCATGTTCACCGGTGCGACAGTTCCGCCGTACTACGACTCCATGCTCGGCAAGCTCATCGTGTGTGCGCCCACGCGTGACGGCGCCATTCGCAAGATGCGCTCGGCCCTGGGCGAGCTCGTGATTGAGGGCGTGAGCGAAAACAGCGAGCTTCAGCTCGACGTGCTGGCAAACGACGAGTTCTTGTCGGGCATGTATCACACCGATCTGATGGGACATCTCTATGCTGATGAATAGAAAAGCGAAGACGGTCAATGTCCTTGAGGGGCCGATAACCGAGTCGTGCGCCGAGTTTCCCGCGCGCCACGTGTTTATCAAGTGCCCGGAGTGCCGCCGTGTGATCGATGAGGCACGCCTACACGACAACCTCGAGGTCTGCCCTCGTTGCGGCAAACACTTTCGCGTGAGCGGTCGCGCGCGCATGCGCATGACGGTCGACGAGGGCACGTTTGAGGAATGGGATGCCAATCTGGCGTCGGAGGACTTCCTCTCGTTTCCCGGTTATGCCGACAAGCTCAAGAGCGTGAGCGAGCGTTCGGGCGAGCGCGATGCCGTTGTGTGCGGCAGGGGCAAAATCTGCGGTTGCGATACGGTGCTCTTCTTTATGGACGCCAACTTTATGATGGGCTCGATGGGTTCCGTGGTGGGCGAGAAGATCTGCCGCACATTTGAGCGTGCGACCGAGCTGGGATTGCCAGTTGTCGGCTTTACCGTTTCGGGCGGTGCGCGCATGCAAGAGGGCGTGACCTCGCTTATGCAGATGGCCAAGATTTCTGCGGCGGTTAGGCGCCACAGCGAGGCGGGCGGCCTGTATATTACGGTGCTCACCGACCCCACGACCGGAGGCGTAACCGCGAGCTTTGCCATGGAAGGCGACATTATCCTGGCCGAGCCCGATGCCCTGACGGCATTTGCCGGCCCGCGCGTGATCGAGCAGAACATGCACAAGCGCCTGCCCAAGGGATTTCAGCGCTCCGAGTTTTTGCTGGAGCACGGCTTTTGCGATGCCGTTGTTCCGCGTGGCGAGATTGCGCTCACGGTAGGCGAGCTGTTGGCGCTGCACGAAGGGCATGCGCCCAGCCTGGGGGCACCGCATGAGATCGTGCATGCGGGTCGCCGCGGCAAAAAGCTGGGACACTTGTTTAAGCGCTCGCCGGCACCAAAAACCGCGCTCGAGATTGTCAAGCAGACCCGCTCGGCAGATCGCGCCACGGCGGGTGAGATGATCTCGCTGGGCCTGGATGGATTTGTGGAGCTGCATGGCGACCGTTACTTTGGCGACGACGCCGCTGTGGTGGCTGGCATTGGCTGGAAAGACGGACGCCCCGTAACGGTCATCGCCATCGAGCGCGGCTCCACGACCAAAGAGCGTATGCGCCGCAACTTTGGCATGGCGCATCCCGAGGGCTACCGCAAAGCGCGTCGCCTTATGCGCCAAGCCGAAAAGTTTGGTCGACCGGTTCTGTGCCTGGTCGATACTTCGGGCGCGTTTTGCGGCATCGGTGCCGAGGAGCGCGGTCAGGGCGAGGCGATTGCCCAAAATCTCATGGAGATGAGCGGCCTTAAGACGCCGATTGTCTCGGTGGTGACAGGCGAGGGCGGCTCTGGTGGCGCGCTGGCGCTGTCCGTGGCCGACCGCATCCTGATGCTCTCGAGCTCGGCCTATTCGGTCGTGAGCCCCGAGGCCTGTGCGTCGATCCTGTGGAAGGATACCGAGCGCGCGAATGAGGCCGCCGAGGCGCTGAAGCTCACGGCTCCCGATCTGTTGGCGCTCGGCATCATCGACGGCATTGTTGACGATAGGGGCCTGTCGCATGAGGAGATCGCCGACGCCGTCATGTCCTCGGCATTTGATGCCTTCGATGCGCTTGGGCGGCTCGACGACGCGACCCTCACAAACCTCCGCTACGAAAAGTACCGCGCAATCGGTCGGTACCGCACGATGTAACAAAGGGACAGTCCGCATGTCACATTGGGAAAGGGTTCCTGTGTCACAAGTTTCTAACAACTCGTTTACAACGACGGTTTCATCAAACGCCATGGCCGTGGTGGACTATCTGTCCAAAAGCATGATGTCGGCGCTGCCGTTTATTGTCTGCGCGGCGTTGTTCCGCACCGTCGCCGTCATTATGGGCGAAGGCATGCTGGGCCTATGGTCTGCCGATTCCGAAATCTATCTGTCTCTTATACACATCTCCGAGTCCACGAGACTCCTGAGCATCTCGTA
>USOF01000112.1 GCA_900556285.1 uncultured Collinsella sp.
AGATGTGTATAAGAGACAGTTTTGGTACGCCGCAGCGACGGCGTGTTTGCCTACCAGCTGGCCGTGGTGGTCGACGACGCCGCCATGGGCGTCACCGAGGTCGTGCGCGGATGCGACCTGCTGGGCTCCACGCCGCGCCAAATCTACCTGCAGCATCTGCTGGGACTTCCCACGCCGCACTACGCGCACATTCCGCTGCTCATGTCGCCGGACGGCCGCCGCCTTTCCAAGCGCGATCGCGATCTGGACCTGGGCGAGCTCCGCGCCCGCTTTGGCACACCCGAAGCGCTGCTGGGCTGGCTCGCTGGGCAAACGGGCATCGCACCGGACACCACACCGCGCTCTGCCGAGCAGCTGGTCGAGCACTTTAGCTGGGATGTTATCCGCGAGCACCGGGAGAACATCGTTATGGGTGAAAGGACGAGTATGGAACAGACAGTAGCCCATCCTGACGAGCGCCTCGATAGCGACATTGCCAAAGTATCAACAACCCATCTCTCGCCAGAGGGGTTCGACGCGTTTTGCGAAATACTTGACTCCCCTGTACCTGAAGCCACGAACACGTTACTCAAGCGCAAGTCAGCTTGGGAGTAACTCCCTTAGCAAGCCGGTTTCGCTTCATCACGAAGCTCATGTGTACTCACCTCTACGCAGCGTCCCAGGGCTGGAGTTCGTCGCCCAAGCGAACGATGCAGTCGTAGAGCACGGTATGGCGCTCGGCAGGGTTGGCATCCCGATGAAAATGCCCGTAGTACCAGCGCTTGTAATCCAAGCGGTCTTCCAGCTCATCGAAAAATGCCGTAAGCCGATCAACGGCGGGGTAATTCCAGCCAGGCCCCGGATAGAGCGTGGGCGAAAGCATGCGCGTAGAGCAGGTGTGGGTGATCACGTAGTCGACCTTCCAGTCTACGCTGTCGAGCTTTGTCCGCGCCTCCTCAAAGTTGCGCTCGTCCGGCAGCTCCTGCGGCCACCAGCTGGAATACGGAATGCGGTATTCCTTATCCACGCTCGTGGCACCGCCCATGGTAAAGATCGTTGAGCCGTCGAGCTCAAAAACCTCACCGCGCGTCAGGCGCCGTATGGGCGAGGTATCCGACAGGCGCTGCGTCAGCCCACCGTGCCACAGCTCCATGGGACGCTCCGCCCAGTGATCGAAACGCTCGTGGTTGCCGTCGACGAACAGCACGGTATAGGGGCGCGATTCCAGCCAAGCGATATCGGTGCATTCCTCGGCAGAGAAATCCCACGGAAAGCCAAAGTCGCCCGCGACAATCAGATAGTCGTCGCTCGTCAGGCCATCCCCAAGGTCCCAATCGCGCAGCTTTTGCATGTCGAGGCCGCCATGAATATCGCCCGTCACATAGACCGTCATCGGATTACCACTTCCCTCTTATAGGCTTCGAGGTCGTGCTCGACCTGCTCGTCGCCCGTGGCGTTGACCCACCACGGCCATTTAACGCAACATACCGGCTCGTTTACCTGCGCAAACCATAACTTGAGCTCATCCAGACTTACCGGGGCGTAGCTGTTTGCGTCCACGCCCACGTCATAGCGCAGCAGCCCCTGTCTGAGGTTGAACTTGTTGTACGCGCCGCCGCAACTGTGGATATGCCCGTGCAAATGCCAGCTGCCGTGCGACATGCCCTGCCAGTCGACCATGGGATAGTGGCTCAGCACGATTTTTTGGCGATCGATCTTGAGCACGCAAATGGGCGGCTCGACGATAAAAGCATCCGCTACGGCAGGCTGCGTCCAGTCTTTGTCGTGGTTGCCGGGCAGCAGATGAACACGCTTGCAGACAATGCTTTTGCGCAGCTCGTAGGCATCTTGGACCGTCATCTTAAAGCTAAAGTCGCCCAAGATGTAGAGCTCGTCATCCGCAACGACCTTGCTGTTAATGTTAGCGACCATGGCGTCGTTCATCTGCGCAACAGTCGACCAAGGCCTATCGCTAAGCCGTAGCATGTTCTCGTGTCCAAAGTGGGTATCGCTGGTAAACCAGATCACGGGGACCTCCTAACGCTTTTGCTCAAAATAGCCACTCGAAGTCTCACCCTGCTTGTCGGTACATCGCACTTCGATCGGCACAATATCTTGGTAGATAAGGCGATGCTTGTCATCGCGCCATTCATCGTCATGGTAATGGCCAAAAAACCAGGTGCGGTAGTCGAGCCGCCCGTCGAGCTCGCCCAAAAAGGCCTGTAGCGAATCATCGTAGAACTCGCGATTGCACTCCATGCACAGTTCGTCCGCCAAATCGACCGGTGCCTCGTGCGTCACAACATAGTCGACCTTCCAGCCCACGCGGTCGAGCGAGGCGCGGCAATGGTTCATCTCGCGCTCGCTCGGCATCTCCTCGGGCCACCACGTCTTTCCCTCCTGGCGCCACTGTTTGTCATGGCTCGCGGCGCCACCCATGGCGAGCACTGTGGCCCCCGCGATGTCGAACACCTCGCCGCGCATCAGGTGCAGCACGTGTGGGCGAGCCTTGTGAACGAGACCCCCATTCCACTCTCGCATCGGCAGCCCCGCCAGCAGACGATGGTTCTCGTGATTGCCGTCGACAAAGCACGTGGTCCAGGGCTTGGACTCAAACCAGTCGAGCCAGTATTTGTCGGTGTTCGAGCCGCTCCATATAAAGCCAAAGTCACCGGCAACGATCACCACGTCATCGCGTGTCAGCGTTCGACCCAATGGCCAAGCGCGCGACGAGAAGCGGCTCGCACCGTACTCGGCAACACCGTGAACGTCTCCGGTAACGAAAATGGACATCTAGCAACACCTCCGCGCTGTGCGGCTCTGGGCAAATCGATAGCAGAAATTGCAGGCAGGCCCCGATATCTACACCCCTTAGGGCTTACCCCTCGTTCTTCCACCCAAACGGGTCAAACACCCAAAAGATCAGATCGAGCACGCCGCCGGTCATCATGGCGCCGGCAAGGGCCATGCAAACGTGCAGAGAGCTGGCACTTCGGAGCACGTCGAACGGCCCCAAAACAGCCAGCAGCGCGACCGCTGCGCCGGCAAAGCATAGCGCGAGGCACGGCCCCGCGTCCTTGACGCACTTCTTTGCGAGATGTTTGGTGTTGTCACTCATTGGTATCGAACTCCTTAGAGGGTCGTTCTTCAGATGCATGCCGCCGCGACGGAGCATGGCGGCAGGGTAAGTGTCACATGTCGTGCGGACACATTTGAGTTACCCTACAAATTATTAGATTTGATAGAATGTAGGGTAACTACTTGAAAGGGAGGCTCCATGTCCGTCTTAGAAGATGTCCTAGAAGAGGAATACGCACGCTCGATCCACCTTCTGGGCCTCATGGAGCAGGAAATTGGCCTCCTTCCAAAGGGCAGCATCCGCATGCGAAACATAAAGGGTCGCGAGTACTGCTACCTCAACTATCGAGTCGGCGACAAGGTCAAAAGTGACTATGTCCCTGCTGCAAAGGTTGATGAGCTACGAGCCAAAATCGAACGTCGAAGGGCTCTTGTGACCGCCATCAGAGAACAGAAGCAATCTCAAAAGCAAATCATACGTGCGTTGGGAAGGATACCGAATGCCGACTGAGCAGCAACAAGCTTTCTCAAAAGAACTTGACCTGGTCGAGGAAGCAGGATGCATAGAGCACGTTGTCCTCATCGGGTCTTGGGCGGAATTTGCCTACAGAGAAGCCGATGTACTTCCGGGCTTTTGCCCAAATATCAAAACAATGGATGTCGACTTCCTCGTTCGAAACCTGCGACGCCCCAGTCCAGCGGCGCGCCTGACCGCCCTTGCAAAAGAACGAGGTTTCTTTGTCGAATCCGATCGCATGACCGGAACAACAAAGTTGCTAGATATTACCGGCCTTGAAGTTGAATTTCTCATCAGAAAAATGGGTGAGGGAAAAGAGCCTGCTCTCAAGACGAACATCGGGGTGACGGCCCAAGCTCTATGGCACATGGACGTCATTCTGAAAAACACCATCGACGTGCGCTGTCTGAACCACATTGTGACCGTTCCGACCCCTGAGGCTTATGCGATCCACAAGATGACAATCAACGGCGAACGCGGCAAAAAGGCCGAGAAGGACGCCCATGCCGTAGAAAACATGCTTCCGCTGTTAGACGAGGAAAAGTTCGCCATAGTATTCAGCTCGTTACCTAAAAAAGAGAAAGCAAGGGTCCGTGCGTTTGCAGAAACCCATGGCGTTGCAGAGCATATCTTGGGAATCGCCTAGGACGTTGGCGGGCAACATGTTGGGCAGGGTGTCTTGCCTCGTTTGAGCGCGGTCGCTAAAGGCACGCTTGTTTTAATTGCGTTTTGAGGAAGGCTTTTACATCCCGCAGAGCGGTGATAGATTTTGCCGTTCTTGGTGACGATTACCTTGATTTTTGAAGTATCCACGCTGTAGGGCTTGGCCGGCGTGGCCATCTTTTGACAGACTGGCTCCGGTTCTTGGGACCTACTTCTCGAAAAACCAGGGTCGCGGAATCGATTGATGTAACTGTCGAAACATCCATCGAACAGCAGTCCCGTTGCCAAGCCCGCCATGAACCCACAGGCAATCGCCGCTTCTCCTCTAATTTGCATATGTCCCTCCATAATCAATCTCGAAGATTAAAAACGGTGCGCGCCGCAGGACTTGTCCCTTGCGGCGCGCACCGAAAATGATCCGTTTTCCTCCGTCCCTAACGGATCAGTTGGCGGCGCTTGTCGGAGAGGAAGACGCCGGCGGCAACCAGGACCGTGCCACCGATCACGAACGTCTCGCCCAGCAGGTTGGAGACGTCGCCCGTGGCGGGCATCGTCGTCTGCTGCGCGGTGGCCTCGGACGCCGAGGTCATGTGCTTGGCCTGGTACGTCACCTGCGTCGCAGGCTGAATCTGCTCGCCATTTCCGCGCTCGGCAGCTTCCTGGCGAGCGATCTCGGCGTTGAGCTCGGCAATAGCCTGGTTGAGCTCGGCCTTGGCGGCGGTATAGTTGGCAAGCGCCTCCAAGTAGGCAGGTGCCACAGCATCCGTCGTAGCAACGGCAGCGTCGAGCTCAATCTTGGCAGCTGCGGCACGCTCGGCGGCATCATGAGCTGCGGCGATCTTAGCGCCGAGCGTCTCATCCGCATCGTTGGCACGGCCGCTAGCGATGGCGTCGGCAAGGTTGATCCTGCGCAGGCGGGCAACCGCGGCGGCAGAAGCATCGCGATCAGCGGTCGCATCTGCTACTGTCTCTTATACACATCTC
>USOF01000113.1 GCA_900556285.1 uncultured Collinsella sp.
GGGCAGGTAGTCTCATAGAACTCTTTGCACTCGGCGAGGGTCTCGCCTGCGCCCAGGTCCAGGTTCTCGGGCAGCGTCACCGGCAGCTGATCCTCGGGCACGGGCACGATGCCGCAGTGCTCGCAGTGGATAGCCGGGATGGGGTTGCCCCAATAGCGCTGACGGCTGATGAGCCAGTCGCGCAGACGGAACTCGACCTTGCGACGACCGCAGCCCATGGCCTCGAGGTCGGCCACGATCGCAGCCTCGCCCTCGGAGTGCTTGCCGCCGCGCATTCCGGTGTACTTGCCAGACTGGACGAGCGTGCCCTCGGCAGCGTGGGCGCAATCCCAGTCGACGGTCTCGGCATGGAAGGTATCGATGGTCTCGCCGCTGGCCTCGACGGCAGCGCGATCGTCATCGTCCAGGATGATCGGCACGATCGGCAGGTCGTACTTACGGGCAAACTCAAAGTCGCGCTGGTCGCCACAGGGAACGGCCATGACGGCGCCGGTGCCGTAATCGGCGACGACATAATCGGCAACCCACACGGGGACCTTCTCGCCGTTAACGGGGTTCACCACGTAGCGGCCGGTAAAGGCACCGTGCTTCTCGAGAGTGCCCTGGGCACGCTCGACGGCAGAAATGTGCTTGGAGTCCTCAACGATCTTGGTGACGGCCGCCTCGTACTCCGTGCCCTCGACGAGCTCGTGCAGACGGGCGTACTCGGGAGCCAGGACAAAGAAGGAGACGCCAAAAAGGGTATCGGCACGCGTGGTGAAGACGGTGATCTTGCCCTCATCGCCCTCGATGGGCTCTCCATGCTGGTCGCACAGGGTAAAGTCGACCTCGGCGCCCTCGGAGCGACCGATCCAGTTGGCCTGCATCTGCTTGACGCGCTCGGGCCAGCCGGGGAGCTTCTCCAGATCGTCGAGCAGCTCCTGGGAGTACTCGGTGATCTTGAAGTACCATTGCTCAAGGTCGCGCTTCTCGGGCTCGGTACCGCAGCGCCAGCACTTACCCTCGGTGACCTGCTCGTTGGCCAGAACGGTCTTGCAGGTGGGACACCAGTTGACCGGGTTCTTCTTGCGGTAGACCAGGCCCTTTTCCCACAGCTTCTCAAAGATCCACTGACCCCAGCGGTAGTAGTCGGGACTGCAGGTCTTGACCATGCGATCCAGATCGTAGGAGAAGCCCATGCGCTTCATCGTGGCGAGCGCCTGGTCCATGTTCTTATACGTCCAGGCGGCAGCTTGCGTGTTGTGCTTGATGGCGGCGTTCTCGGCAGGCAGGCCAAAGGCGTCAAAGCCGATGGGGTGCAGCACGTCGTAGCCGCGCATGCGGGCCTGACGGGCCATGGCATCGCCGATGGTATAGTTGCGCGCGTGGCCCATGTGCAGGTCGCCCGACGGATACGGGAACATCTCGAGCACATACTTCTTGGGCTTGCTCTCGTCGGTGTCGACGGCAAAGAGGTTGGAGTCCTCCCAGGCCTTCATCCACTTGGACTCAATGGCCTGCGCGTCGTAGGCAGGGATCTCATCCTTATGATCTGTGCAATCGCACATATCAGCTCCTTTAATCTTAGCTGGGGTCGGTCGGCTTAGCTTTGTTCGCTACTGCGGACAGTCCTGCGCAAGACGAAGAGCACATTAAGTGCTCTTCGGCTCGTGCGGAACTCGCGACAAACATAACCAAGCCCCACCGGGCAACCTACCAACCAGATTCTTTTCAGCCCAGGCCCCTGTGTACCGCGCGTCGAAGATCTTCAAATTCAGGCAGCCTGACAATCGATTCTTATAGCAGAGGCCCCTTGGCCTTTAGTTTGATACAAGTTCCGCACGAGCCGGAAAGCACTTAATGTGCTTTCCGTGCGAGCAGGACTGTTCGCAGTAGCAAACTAAAGGCCAAGGGGCCCAGTCAACCTATCAGCAGCGATTACTCAACAGTTAGTTGAATTTGAAGATCTTAGAGGCAAGACGGTATAGGCCGAGCGTGGTTTTGTCTCCGGCACGACCGCGGAGGTTAGTGAAGAAGCCGACCACACCGTAGCGAGCGCGACGATACATGCGCTCGTCATAGGCCTTCAGATCACTCCACAGCGTCTTCAGGCGCTCATCGGCGCATTCTTCCTCGGAAAGCTTGGTGAGCACCGAGCAGATTGCCATCATCATGGTGAAGTAGCCCATCATGTACGAACGCAGGCGCGACGACTCAACATCGCTGTACAGGTGGTACGACTCCATCATGATACGCGTAACACGGAACTGCTGGTCCAGACGCTTGACCATCGTTGCCTCGTTGACGCTCTGACCTTCGCGACCGATAAAGTAGCGGTAGAGGTCGATGTCGGCGTAGTACATGGTCTTGCAACGCGGCAGCGGCACGTAGGCGTAGATGTTGTCCACATAGAACGTGTGCGGCGGCATGGGAAGGTTGGACTCGCGCAGCACATCCGTGCGATAGCACAGGCTGTGCATGAGTAGGTTCTGGTCCAGGCGGAAATGACCGATCTGATCCCAAGAAAAGATCTTTTTGCGCGGCAGGGCAAATTTGTAACCAATAGCGGTATGCGTCCCCTCGTAAACCTTCTCGTACACGTAGTTCGAGATAAACAGGTCAACGCGCTGGTCGCGCTCCTCAAAGCCACGCAGAATCGACAGCATGGTCGAAAGGGCAGCGCCGTCAAGCCAGTCGTCCGAGTCGACAACCTTGTAGTAGGTGCCCTGCGCCTCGCGCAGACCCGAAAGGACGGCAATACCGTGACCGCCATTCTCCTGGTGCACCGCGCGGATGATTCCAGGATAACGGGCCTCCCACTCGTCGGCCTTGGCGGCCGTCTCGTCCTTGGAGCCGTCGTCCACCACGATAATCTCGATATCGGTGGCGTAATTGCTCCCCTCCAAGATGGAGGTGATGCAATGGTCCATGTCCTTGGCGGCGTTATACGAGGGAATACCGAATGTTATGACTTTATGCATGGCAGGCGATAATCTCATCCGAAAGATCGAGGGCGGAATTGGTCACGGCGTCCATATCGTAGTAACGATACTCGGCCAGACGACCCACCGGGTGGAAGTTCGTCAGGTTCTGGACGCGCTCAAGATAGCGCTCATAGAGCTCACGGTTCTCGGGCTCAAGAATGGCGTAGTACGGCGTCTCGCCCGAGTCGGGCGTATAGGCCTTGGAGTACTCCATCATGATGGTGGTCTTGCCGGGCAGGACCTGACCGGTCATGTTCTTGAACTCGGTGATACGCGTGTAGTCCTCGCTCGTGGTGTAGTTGACGGTGCCCACGGGCTGGAACTGGTCCATATCGAGCGTCTCGAACTTCATGTCGAGCGTACGGTACGGCAGAGCGCCCAGGTCGAGGTTGAACAGCTCGTCGAGCGGACCGGTGTAGACGATCTCGCCGCCATAGACCTTGCCGTCGATCTTGACGGTGGTCTCGTCGATCTCGAAGAGGTCGCGGGCGTCCACATCGCAGAACACATCAATCAGATCGTGGTCGAGCATGTGATCGAACAGCGCGGTATAGCCGTCCTGCGGCATGCCCTGGAAGGGAGCCTGCGGGAAGTAGCGGTCATCGTCGCCCACAAAAACGGGAACGCGGCCGGTGATCGACGGGTCGATCTGGTCGGGCGTCTGGCCCCACTGCTTCATGGTGTAATGCAAAAAGACATTCTCATAGACGTAATCGGCGACTTCGGCAAGATCCGGGTCGTTCTTCTTGCGCAGCTCCATAATGGGCACCTTGACATCCTTGCCAAAGGTCTCCACGAGCTTCTGATACAGCTCCTCGCCGCGCTCGTCACCAAAGGCGAGCTTGAGACTCGCATGGTTGAAGGGCACGGGCATAAGGGTACCGTTGATGTTGGCGAGCACCTTGTGCTGATAATCCGTCCACTTGGTAAAGCGCGACAGGAAATTGTGCACGCGCTCGTTAAAGGTGTGATAGATATGCGGACCGTACTCGTGGATCAGGATTCCGGCCTCGTCAGTGCAGTCATAGGCATTGCCCGCAATGTGGCTACGGCGCTCCAAAACGGCAACACGATAGCCGATGGTCTCGGCAAGACGGCGGGCGCAAACGGCACCGGCATATCCAGCACCGACGACAATCATGTCGTACGCGCCGGCGTTAAAGCCTTCAGGCAGGCCTGAGGTAATCTGCATCGATACTCCTTGTCAAAAGCCACGGGCTCGTTAGCTGGGCTTTTCTCGAACATTCTTCGAGACATATTTATCAGAGCGATTATAGCGCTAATGCGTCCTATAATGAGCTTGCCACACAAGGAAAGCTCAAGCACCGCGGCGTACATAATTGAAAGGTAAACCCGCTAGCAGCGGGTTTATTCGTGTACAGCCGAGGGCCTGGAGCTTAGCGGAACGCTTGTAAGGAGTAACATGAGCGATTTCCTAAACCGTATGAAGTCTGCCGCCAAGGCCGACCTTAAGACCATCGTCCTGCCCGAGGGCGAAGACCCGCGCACCATCGTCGCGGCGAACAAGATCATCGAGGAGGGCCTGGCCAACATCGTCATCCTGGGCAACCCCGATGACATCAACGTTCCCGGCGCCACCGTCATCGACCCGCGCAACGCCGAGAAGCACGAGGAGTACGCGCAGAAGTTTGCCGAGCTCCGCGCCAAGAAGGGCGTCACCATCGAGCAGGCTCGCGCCCAGGTGATGGACGCCACCTACTTTGGCACCATGATGGTCAAGATGGGCGACGCCGACGGCCTGGTCTCCGGCGCCTGCCACTCCACCGCGGACACCCTGCGCCCCGCGCTGCAGATCCTCAAGACCGCCCCGGGCACCAAGCTGGTCTCGGCCTTCTTCGTGATGTGCACCGACACCCCGCAGTTTGGCACCGACGGCACGCTGATCTTTGCCGACTGCGGCCTCAACATCAACCCGTCCTCTGACGAGCTCTCCGAGATTGCCATTGCCTCCGCTCACTCCTGGTCCACCTTCATGGGCAATGTCGAGCCGCACGTGGCCATGCTCTCCTACTCCACCATGGGCTCCGCCGGCGGCGAGGTTGCCAAGAAGGTCCAGGAAGCCGTGAAGTTCTGCAAGGAGAAGGCCCCCGAGCTCGCCATCGACGGCGACCTGCAGCTCGATGCCGCTATCGTCCCCACCGTCGCCCAGCTCAAGGCCCCCGGCTCCTCTGTCGCCGGTAAGGCC
>USOF01000114.1 GCA_900556285.1 uncultured Collinsella sp.
GTACGGACCAAGGCGTCCTTGCCGCCGAGCTGCTCGTAGGCCAACTGCAGTTTGAGCACGCGGTGCACCACCAGATCGGGGTAGCGACGGATGGGACTCGTAAAGTGACAGTAGCACGGCGCGGCGAGCGCAAAGTGGCCCTCGTTGCGCGGCTTGTACAGCGCGCGCTGCATGCTGCGCAGAAGCAGCATGTTGACGAGCGGTGCGTTGGCCGTACCGGCGGCAGCATCGACTGCGGCCTGCAGCTCATCGGGACTCCCCAGGGCAATACCGGCAGCACGGCGATCGTCGATGATGCCTAGCTGCGCCAGCGCAACGGCGGCACCGTGCAGGCTATCGGGGCTCGGATCCTCATGCACGCGATAGCAGGCCTCGATATCACGGTCCGCCAGCCACTCTGCAACGCACTCGTTGGCGAGCAGCATGGCTTCCTCGATAAGCGACGTGGCACACGAACGCTCACGCGCCACAATCTGCACGGGCACTCCGTCCTCATCCAATAGAGCGCGAATCTCGGCCGTGTCAAAATCGACTGAGCCGCGGGCGCGACGAATACGACGGCGAAGTTCGGCGAGTTCGTTGGCGGCGACAAGGAAATCGCCGAGGTCGATGTTGTAGCCGCGGGCGGTCTCCTCGCACGCAAGACCGCGCTCAAGCGCTTCCTCGCGCGAGGCCTCGGCAGCCGCAACATCCTCGGCCGCACCCTCCAGCACCGAATACTCAACCGCACCGGCACGCACCAGCAGCGCCTCGGCGCCGTCATAGTCCATACGCACACGCGAGCGAATCACGCTGGGGTACGGATCGTAATGCCGCACGCGACCCCGCTCATCGAGCTCGATATCGACGGTAAACGCAAGACGGTCCTCGTCAGGGCGAAGCGAGCACAGGTCACAGGACAGGCGTTCGGGCAGCATGGGAAGCACGCGATCGGCCAGATACACCGATGTCGTACGATGGCGAGCCTCAAGATCGATATGCCCGTCCCAAGCCACATAGTGTGAAACGTCGGCGATATGCACACCCAGCTTGTAGCCACCCTCGGGCGTGCGCTCCAGCGAAATGGCATCGTCAAAGTCGCGCGCGTCGACCGGGTCGATCGTGATGACAAAGCGGTCGCGCAGATCGCGGCGGAGCGGGTCCTTAAGCGCCGCGGACACATCGAGCGAAAGCCCCTCGGCCTCGTCTAGCGCGGTCTCGGGATAGCTATCGGTATAGCCGTAACGCGCCATCACATATTGAACGCCCAAATCGGGCGCGTCATCTCCGCCAATGCGGCGTTCGATCGTCACGGTGCCCGATTCCAGGCGCGTCGGGTAGGTCAAAATGCGCGCGACAACGGCATCACCCGGGTGGACACCCAGACGATCCGCCGAGGTATCCTCGGGCAAAATGAAGAAGTCGGCCTTCAAGCGCGAATCGAGCGGCTCGATCACACCGAGCGGACCGGCGGTCTGGTACGTACCCACCACGCTTATGGCTGCGCGCTCAACTACGCCCTCGATCACGGCGCGACGCTCGCCATGCGGGCTATTCTTAATGCTCACGGCAACGGTATCGCCGTCCATGATCTCACGCTTGCCGCGACCCATGACCTTGTAGTCGCCATTCTCGGTTATGACATAGGCACTGTGCTCATGGAGCTGCACGCGCCCGGTCAGGCTCGGACGGCGTTCGCTGCGCACCGGCCCGCGCTTATTGCGAGCTCCACGCTTATGCTTGTTATTGCGCCCCATGGCGCCTCCTAACTATCGATTGCGAACTCCAAAGAGTCTACCCAAATGATTCGCTTTCCTGCCGTCCCCTAGGGATCAAAAAACGGGCCGCCCCATAAGAGACGACCCGTTGGAAGGGATGAATTCCAGGCATGCCTACACGCGCAGGTAGCGACGCATGGCGATGGCAGAACCAAAGAGGCCGATAATCACGCCGACCAGAATCAGCGCAGCATAGGTCACCAGGTAGTACTGCATCGGCAGGGCAAACGACATCCAGCCGATGCTCTCCTGCAAACGCGGAATCATCAGATTGCGCAGCAGCTCCAGAACGCCGATGGAAAGCAGCGAGCCCAAAATGGCCTGCAGTACGCCCTCGGTGATAAACGGGCCACGAATGAAGCCGTTGCTGGCGCCGACCAGACGCATAATCGCAATCTCACGACGACGCGCCGTAATGGACAGGCGAATCGTGTTGTTGATGAAGATGAATGCGATAAAGGTCAGAAGGCCAACGAGCACCACGGCGGCGATGCGGATGTAGTTGGTCACCTGGAACAGGCGGCTCACTTCCTCCTGGCCGTACAGCACGCTCGCGTTGACGTCGCCGTCATCCGCGATCTTCTGGAAATCGGCATCCTTCTTGAGCTTCTTGGCCGTGCTCTCGACCTGAGACGGATCGTCCATCTCAATCGCAAACGAGGCGGGCAGCGGGTTCTGGCCGTCGAGCGCGCTCATGGTGGCGTCGGCGTTACCCGACATCTTGCTCGTGTACTCGGCCAGCGCGTCGTCCTTGTCCTTATAGGTCACGGACTTGACGTTGCTCCACGTCTTGAGCTCGGCCTCAAAGGCCTGGATGTCTGCCTGATCGGCGTCATCGCTAATAAAGGCATTAATGACAACCTGATCCTCGACGGTACCGATCACGGAGTTCAGCATCGCGGAACCCATAATGAACAGGCCGATGATAAACAGCGAAAGGAAGATCGTGATGACGGCGCCGAGCGAGGTAGTCCAGTTACGGAAGAAGTGGCTGATTGCCTCTTTGAAGGAGTAGCCCACGTTAGTTGGTGCCATAGTTGCCGTAACCTCCCCTCTCCTGGTCGCGAATAACGTGGCCGCCCTCGAGGGCGATCACGCGACGGTGCATGCTATCGACCATCTCGCGGTCGTGCGTGGCGCCGATCACGGTGGTGCCGGTGCGGTTAATACGCTCGAGCAGCTTCATGATGCCCAGCGAGATCGCCGGGTCGAGGTTGCCCGTGGGCTCGTCGCAGATGAGCAGCGGCGGGCGGTTGACCATGGCGCGAGCAACGGAGACGCGCTGCTGCTCGCCGCCGGAAAGCTGGTCGGGCAGGGAATCCATCTGATCCGCCAAACCCACCAGGCGCAGCACCTCGGGCACCTGGGCGCGGATAACGCCGCGGGGCTTGCCGATGCACTGCAGGGCAAACGCCACGTTTTCGTAGGCGGTCTTTTGCGGCAGAAGCTTAAAGTCCTGGAACACGGCGCCAATCTGGCGGCGCAGGAACGGAACCTTGCGGTTCTTGATCTTCATGAGGTCCTGACCGGCAACCAGGATGCGGCCGCTCGTCGGCTTGACGTCACGGTTGAGCGTCGACAGCAGCGTGGTCTTACCCGAGCCGGAGTGACCGACCAGGAAGACGAACTCGCCCGGATAGATCTCGATGTTGATGTCGTCGAGTGCAGGCTTGTTGGGCTGTGCCGGATAGATCTTGGTGACATGCTCCATAAGGATGACGGGCTCGACACCGGCCTGCTTGGCCATCTTCTTGCGGCTGGCCTGCGGATCGATGGGCGCAAACACCGACGTAAAATCGGGGTTGTTGAGCGCGTTATCGAGGCTTGCGACCTCGGCTGCCTGATCGCTCTCGACCACCGGGGCAGCAGGCTGCGTGGGGTCGGGAATAGCGGCAAAGAGACCGGACTGCGCAGGCTGAGGAGCCGGCGTCGCAGGGGCCAAGGGGTCGGGAATGCCGGCCATGGTAGGCTGCGGCGTGGCGGCACCAGCCTGAGGCTGCTCCACGCGAGCGGTCACGGCCTGAACGGGCTCAAAACCCGCCGTGCCGGAAAGCGCGACATCGCTGGTTGGATTGTAGGCAAAGGGATCGGATGCCGGCTGTGCCTGATCTGCCGGCTGAGCGGGGGCCTGAGCAACAGGCTGGCCCTCTGAATCCGGAGTGGCGAAACGACTGCCCTGGACGCCTGCCTGCGTCTTGGGGGCATCATCGCCCGCACCGGAGGTACGGAAGTGGTTACCCACTGGTGCTCCTTATCGTCGTGCGTTTAAACTACATGAGCGCTTTATATTTTAGCAGCATTAGCTTTACTGCACATAAGAAGCATGGCGGGGTTTGGTCTCACCGGCCGCGCGCAGGGTTGCCTCCCAAATCGTCCTCGGACATGTCGGAGCCCCCGCTGCGCACTACGTGCGGCGGGGGCTCCTCCGTCCTGCGGAAAGATTTGGGAGGCAACCCTGCGCGCGGCCTGCGGCTACTAAGGAGTCGCCGCGTTTTTCTTGGGGTGCTGCATATACAAAGTTGGGAGGGCTGAGTTGCACTTTGCTGATATGAGCCCGCTTCCCGGAGGAAGCCCTTACTTGGTGCGGGCCTGATTTGTTTGTTGCCGAAAAAACAGGGGCGCCCTCTTTGGGGACGCCCCTGTTCTGGCTTGTTTGCGGTTGTCGAAGCGATGCTTTGCCTCGTCTAGCCTTATGCCAAGAACTCCTTGGTGGTCGCCACGATGTTGGCGGCGTCCAGGCCGTACTTGTGCAGGAGCTCGGCACCCGGGCCGGACTCACCGAAGGTGTCGTTGACGCCGATCTTCTTGAGCGACGTCGGGCACTGCTCGCACAGGACGTCGGCAACGGCGCTGCCCAGGCCACCGATCACAGAGTGCTCCTCGACGGTCACGACGTGACCGGTCTTGGTGGCGCTCTTGACGATCAGGTCGGCATCGATGGGCTTGATGGTGTGCATGTTGATGACCTCGGCGTCGATGCCCTCGGCAGCGAGCTGCTCGGCGGCCTCGAGAGCCTCGCCGACCATCAGGCCGCAGGCAATGATGGTCACATCGGCGCCCTCGCGCATGACAATGCCCTTACCCAACTCGAACTTGTAGGTCTCGGGGTCGTTGATAACCGGCGAGGCCAAACGAGCGAAGCGCATGTACACCGGACCGTCGCACTCGTAGGCGGCGCGCGTCACGGCGCGGGCCTCGACGTCGTCGGCAGGAACGATCACAGTCATGCCAGGGATGACGCGCATCAGGGCGATATCCTCGCAGCACTGGTGTGTGGCGCCGTCCTCGCCCACCGAGATACCGGCGTGCGTGGCGCCAATCTTAACGTTGAGATGCGGGTAGCCGATGGAGTTACGGACCTGCTCAAAGG